>NZ_JBHWIV010000043.1:56841-70008 GCF_042731675.1 Kitasatospora sp. NPDC059827
CGGCGTTCCTCCTCGGGGTGCCGTCCGGGGCCCGGTGGGTCCGGGCCCGGGGGGGGGCGCTCCCCCCAAACCCCCCGGGGGGCAAACCGGCCGGCCCGCGGCCGCACGGCGTCGGCCGGCCCCCGACCGTACGGGCTCAGAGGACCTTGGAGAGGAAGGCCCTGGTGCGCTCGTGCTGGGGGTTGGTGAGCACCTCGCGGGGGTTGCCGGACTCGACCACCACACCGCCGTCCATGAACACCAGGGCGTCGCCGACCTCGCGGGCGAAGCCCATCTCGTGGGTCACGACCACCATCGTCATGCCCTCCTCGGCCAGGCCGCGCATGACGTCCAGGACGTCGCCGACCAGCTCCGGGTCGAGCGCCGAGGTGGGCTCGTCGAAGAGCATCAGCTTGGGCTTCATGGCCAGCGCGCGGGCGATCGCCACGCGCTGCTGCTGGCCGCCGGACAGCTGCGAGGGGTAGTTCTTCGCCTTGTCGGCGAGGCCGACCCGCTCCAGCAGGGCCATCGCGCGCTCCCGGGCCTCGGCCCTGCTCTCGCGCTTGACCTGGACCGGCGCCTCGATGACGTTCTCCATCGCGGTCATGTGCGGGAACAGGTTGAAGCGCTGGAAGACCATGCCGATGTCGCGCCGCTTGACGGCGACCTCGCGGTCCTTGAGCTCGTGGAGCTTGTCGCCCTTCTGCCGGTAGCCGACCAGTTCGCCGTCCACCCAGAGGCGGCCGCCGTTGATCTTCTCCAGGTGGTTGATGCACCGCAGGAAGGTCGACTTGCCGGAGCCGGACGGGCCGATGAGGCAGAACACCTCGCCCTGCTTGACCTCCAGGTCGATGCCCTTGAGCACCTCGACCATTCCGTAGGACTTGTGCACGTTCTCGGCCCGGACCATCGGCTCACCGGTGGACGCGGGGTCGGTGGGGGTCTTGCTCAGATCGGTCATACGTGACCACCTCCCTCGAGCCCCGGGACGACGTCGGCGGTGGTCTTCGGGGCGGGCTTCCCGGCGAACAGGCCCCGCAGTCGCTGCAGCGGGGTGGGCGGGAGGGTGCGGTTGGAACCTCGGGCGTAGTGGCGCTCGATGTAGTACTGGCCGATGGTCAGCACCGAGGTGAAGAACAGGTACCAGAGGCTGACCACGATCAGCAGCGGGATGTTCTGGTAGTTCCGGGAGTAGATGACCTGGCCGGCCCGGAAGATCTCCTCCAGGGAGATCACGGAGACCAGCGAGGTGGTCTTGAGCATCGAGATGGTCTCGTTGCCGGTCGGCGGGATGATCACCCGCATGGCCTGCGGCAGGACGATCCGCCGCATGGTCTGGAACCGGCTCATCCCGAGCGCGTGGGCGGCCTCGGTCTGGCCCTCGTCGACCGACTGGATGCCGCCGCGGACGATCTCCGCCATGTAGGCGGCCTCGTTGAGGCCGAGGCCGAGCAGGGCGGCGACGAAGGTCGGGATCAGGACGTTGGTCTCGCCGGACCAGAACTCCGGTCCCCACGGTACGCCGATCGACAGCTTGGCCCAGATCAGGCCGAGGAAGTTCCAGAACACCAGCTGCACCAGGACCGGGGTGCCGCGGAAGATCCAGATGTAGACCCAGGCGGTGCCGGCCAGCAGCGGGTTCGGGGAGAGCCGCATCACCGCGAGGATGACGCCGCCGACCACACCCATGAGCATGGAGAGGGCGGTCAGCTCCAGTGTCACGAGCAGCCCGTGCATGATGCTGTCGTGGAACAGGTACTGCCCGACGATGTCCCACTTGAAAGCGGGGTTGGTGAAGAGGGCGCTCAGCAGCATCGCCGCGAGCAGGGCGATGACGACGGCACCCGCCCAGCGTCCGGGGTGGCGGACCGGGACGGCCTTGATGGTCTCAGGCCGTCCCTTCGGCGCCGTCCCCTTGTCCAGAGAGTTCACGGTGTGGCCTCGGGGGAGAGATGAAGCGTACGAGGGGTCAGCTGGTGGCGCCGTTGACGACGGACTTGTCGAGGGCACCGGCCTCGACGCCCCACTTGGTGAGGATCTGCTTGTAGGTGCCGTCGTCGATCAGCGACTGGACGGCGCCCTGGATCGCCGGGGTGAGCTTGGAGCCCTTGGCGAGGGCGACGCCGTAGGGGGCCACGCCGTAGGTGTCGCCGAGCTTCTCCAGCTGCCCGCCGGACTGCTTGATCGCGTAGTCGACGACCTGGGAGTCGGCCATCATCGCGTCGTCGCGGCCGGAGACCACGGCGTTGGTGACGTCCGTCTGGAGGTCGAACTTGTCGCCCTCGTTCTGGATGCCCGGCTTGCCGGCCTTGGCGCAGTCCGGGTTGCGGGTGTCCTTGATCTCGTCGGCCTGGGTGGTGCCGGTCTGGACGGCGACCTTCTTGCCGCAGAGGTCCTTCGGGTCGACCTTGCCCGGGTTGCCCTTCTTGACCGCGATGGCGCTGCCCGAGTTGAAGTAGGTCACCATGTCGACGACCTGCTCGCGCTCCTTGTTGTCCGTGAAGGACGACATGCCGAGCTGGAACTTGTTCGACTGGATGCCGGGGATGATCGCGGTGAAGCCGGAGTCCTGGACCTCGGCCTTGAGGCCGAGCTTGGCGGCGATCGCGTTGGCGAGGTCGACGTCCATGCCGATGACCTTGCCGCTGTCGTCCTTGAACTCGTCCGGCGCGTACGAGGCGTCCGCGCCGACCAGGAGCTTCCCGGCCGACTTGACGTCGGCGGGGACGAGGGCGGCCAGCTTGTCGTCGGCCTTGACCGTGTTCACGGTCGCGGAGGCGTTGGGGGCGCCACTGCCGTCGCTGCTCTTGCTGCTGCTACAGCCGGTCAGTGCCAGGGACACGGACACGGCAGCCACGCCGGCCGCGAAGAGGCGGGTGCGCTGGGTACGGACGGTCATGAGGGGGATCTCCTCCTGGGGAGAGAAATCGGGCGGAGCGCGCCGCGGGAGCGGCGCACCGGGGCAGCTGGCCGTACGGAGCCGTACGGGTGGTCACTCGCTGTACGTCGTCGTACGTGCGTTGCCGGGTGGTGCAGTTGCCTGGGCGCAGGTGGCCGCCCAGGGTGGTGCGGGTACTGCTTCCGCCACCCTCCGCCGAGGTGGACGTCGACCTGAACCGCCTCGACCGGTGGTCGGCTCGATCCGAGATGGGGGGAATCCTGCCATCTGATGACGGTCAGGTGGCCCTCATCCAGATCAAAATCGGATAACGAGGGCTCGTGCTGTCCGCTATTCGGACGGATCGCGTGCCCCTGTCACCCTGCGTATAAGTATGCAGATCCGGCTGTGCTGTTCCCGGACGCCCCGCCGCTGCCCCGCGGCCCCGCCCGTTCCCCGCTCCCGCCCCGCCGCCCCGGGCGGGTCAGATGCCCCCGTTGACCACCGCGTTCTGCGCCGCGCCCGCGCTCACGTTCCACTTGGCGAGGATCTTGTCGTACTCGCCGCTGCGGATCAGCTGGTCCACCGCCTTGGCCACGGTGTCGCGCAGCTCGGTGTCCGCCTTGCGGACCGCGATGCCGTACGGGTTGGAGGTCGACTGGGCCCCGGTCACCTCGAAGCGGCCCCCGCCGTCCGTGGTCTTCGCCGCGTAGGCGGCCACCGGGAAGTCGTTCAGCCCGGCCGCGGCGGTGCCGGCGGCGACCTCGGCCAGCGCCTTGGCGTCGGTGTCGAAGCGGTGCACGGTCAACTGCTTGCCGGCGCGCGAGCAGACGGCGACCTGCCGGGTGGCGATCTCGTCCTGGGTGGTGCCCTGCTGGAAGGCGATCGTCCGGCCGCACAGGTCGTCCAGGGTCCGGATCCCCTTGGGGTTGCCCTTCGGGACGACGATCGAGGTCCCGGCGATGAAGTAGTCGACGAAGTCGACGCCCGGGTTGACCTGCTTGCCGTCGGCGTCCAGGCCCTCGCGGCGCGCACGGACGTCGCTGAGCGCGGACATCGCCACGTCGAACTGCTTGCCCTGGAGGTTCGGTATCAGCTTGTCGAAGGGGGTGTCCACGAACTCGACCCGCACGTCGAGGATCCGGCCGAGGGCCGTGGCGAGCTCCGGGTCGAGGCCGGCCGGCTTGCCGTCCGAGCCGCGGAACTCCACCGGCGCGTAGTTGACGTCCATGCCGATGCGCAGCACCCCGGCGGAGCGCTGCGCCTTCGGCAGCTTGCTGCGGACGTCCTTGACCGGGTCGCTCGCGGCGGCCTGCCCGTCACCGCCGCAACCGGTGAGCAGCAGGGCGCCGGCGGCGGCCAGGGCGGCCGCGGCGAAGGCCGGGCGACGGGCGGGAGGGCGGAGAGGCATGAGGGTGCTCCTGAGGGCGGAACCGGGGTCGCCGCGGTGTCGCGCGGGTGTACGCGGAACGGCGGACAAGCGATCCTGCCATCCCGCCCTGCCGGGCCCGGCAGCGGGTGTGTCAGAATTCGGTACCGGGTGACCCCCGAACGCTCGAACCAGACCGACGAGCCCCGACAGGCTCGGGGTGCCCAGGACCGGAAGTCATCACGTGGCTCCGTATCCGGGGCACCGATCCCCTGCGGATCTGCGTTCACACTTGCGGGTGCGCGTGCCTCAGCGCCGTTGCCGCCGCCGGAGCCCGGCACTTCCGACACCGGGCCCCAGCCGACGCGACAGCACGGCGATGAACTGCGCGTGACGAGGACGAAAAGGCATAGGTGCGATGCCTCCGTCCGACCTACGCTCGGCCCGGTAGCACAAGCGGACAACACAAGACCCCATAAAAACCCTCATCCGAGGGCGCCACCCGACGGCAGCGCCCCCGCCCCGACCCCGGGTCCGCTCAGGCGTACCCGGTTTCCGGCTGACGGCCGGGGCGCCCAGTCCGTCGGCCGCGCACCTCGCCGGAAACAATGACGAAGAGGTCATCGTGGCAGCGGAGATCATCAGCAGCACCCAGGACACCGTCGATCCGGTCGACGCCGTTTTCGCGCTCCACCGCGGCGGCAAGATGGAGATCCGGGCGACCGTGCCGGTGCGCGACGCGGACGACCTGTCCCTCGCCTACACCCCCGGTGTCGCCCGGGTCTGCACGGCCATCGCCGAGCAGCCGGAGCTGGTCAACGACTACACCTGGAAGTCCAACACCGTCGCGGTGGTCACCGACGGCACCGCCGTGCTGGGCCTGGGCGACATCGGCCCGGAGGCCTCGCTGCCCGTGATGGAGGGCAAGGCCATCCTGTTCAAGCAGTTCGGCGGGGTGGACGCGGTGCCGATCGCGCTCGCCTGCACCGAGGTGGACGAGATCGTCGAGACGGTGGTCCGGCTGGCCCCGTCCTTCGGCGGCGTCAACCTGGAGGACATCTCCGCCCCCCGCTGCTTCGAGATCGAGCGCCGACTCCAGGACGCCCTGGACATCCCGGTCTTCCACGACGACCAGCACGGCACCGCGATCGTCACCACCGCCGCCCTGTGGAACGCCGCCAAGGTGACCGGCCGGGAGATCGGCTCGCTGCGGGCCGTGATCTCCGGCGCCGGCGCGGCCGGCATCGCCATCGCCAAGATGCTGCTGGCGGCGGGCATCGGCGACGTCTCCGTCTGCGACCGCAAGGGCGTGGTGTACCGGGGCCGCGAGGACCTGACCGACGTCAAGGCCGAGATCGCCGAGCTGACCAACCGTTCGGAGCTCAAGGGCTCGCTGGCCGACGCGCTGGCCGGCGCCGACGTGTTCATCGGCGTCTCCGGCGGCACCGTGCCGGAGGAGGTCGTGGCGACCATGGCCGAGGGCGCGTTCATCTTCGCGATGGCCAACCCCAACCCGGAGATCCACCCCGAGGTGGCGCACAAGTACGCGGCGGTCGTCGCCACCGGGCGCAGCGACTTCCCGAACCAGATCAACAACGTGCTGGCCTTCCCGGGCATCTTCGCGGGCGCCCTCCAGGTGCGGGCCTCCCGGATCACCGAGGGCATGAAGCTGGCCGCCGCCAAGGCGCTGGCCGCCGTGGTGGCCGACGAGCTGACCCCGCAGAAGGTCATCCCCTCGCCGTTCGACGAGCGGGTCGCCCCGGCCGTCACCAAGGCCGTGGCCGAGGCCGCCCGCGCCGAGGGTGTGGCCCGGATCTGACGCGGTGCCGGGGGAGCGCGCCGGCCACGACGGCCGCTCCCCCCGCCCTGCCCCCCGAGCCGAAGGGGAGCGCCGACCGTCGGCACCGGGTCGGAGCGCCCCGGAGGCGAGCGGGGGAGTCACAGCGCCGGGACACGCGTCACACCCACGTGTGGTTCCCGGCCCCGGCCGTCCCGGCTAGTGTCCGGGGCATGTTTGCTGCCTATGCCGCCCGTATCGACGCCGACGACCCGCTCAGCGGGCTGGAGTTGGGCGAACTCCCCGAGCCGCAGGCCCGTCCCGGGTGGAGCGTGGTCACGGTCCGGGCCGCCAGTCTCAACCACCACGACCTGTGGTCGCTGCGCGGAGTCGGCCTGCCCGCCGAGAAGCTGCCGATGATCCTCGGCTGCGACGCCGCGGGCGTCGACGAGGACGGCAACGAGGTGGTCGTCCACTCGGTGATCGGCCAGTCCGGTCACGGGGTGGGCCCGAAGGAGCCCCGGTCCATCCTGACCGAGCGTTACCAGGGCACCTTCGCCCAGCGGGTGGCCGTGCCCACCTGGAACCTGCTGCCCAAGCCGGCCGAGCTGAGCTTCGAGGAGGCCGCCTGCCTGCCCACGGCCTGGCTGACGGCGTACCGGATGCTGTTCACCAACGCCGGGGTCAAGCCCGGTGACACGGTGCTGGTGCAGGGCGCCGGCGGCGGGGTGGCGACCGCGCTGATCGTGCTCGGCAAGGCGGCCGGCCTGCGGGTGTGGGTCACCGGCCGGGACGAGGCCAAGCGCGAGCGGGCGGTCGGGCTCGGCGCGGACGCGGCCTTCGAGAGCGGTGCCCGGCTGCCCGCCCGGGTGGACGCGGTGATGGAGACGGTCGGCGCCGCGACCTGGTCGCACTCGGTGAAGTCGCTGCGCCCGGGCGGCACCATCGTCATCTCGGGTGCCACCTCCGGCCCCAGCCCGAAGGCCGCCGAGCTGAACCGGATCTTCTTCCTGGAGCTCAAGGTGGTCGGTTCGACCATGGGCACCAAGGAGGAGCTGGCCGGGCTGCTGTCCCTGTGCGCCAACACCGGGGTCCGTCCGGTGATCGACTCGGTGCTGCCGCTGGCCGAGGCCCGGGACGGGTTCGCCCGGCTCGCCAAGGGTGACGTCTTCGGCAAGATCGTGCTCAACCCCTGACGCGCGGCGGCCCGGCACCCCCGACCAGGGGGCGCCGGGCCCGCGCGGGCGGCCGGGTCAGCCGAGCAGCCGCTTCAACCGTTCGCCGGCGGCGCCCAGCACCGAGCGGGCCTCGGCCAGCGCGTCGGCGCTCACCCCGCCGTCCCGGGCCGCGTCGCGGACCTGGTCGCGGAAGCGGTCGAGCAGCCGCTCCAGTTCGCGGGCGGGGTCGCCGTCCGGATCGGTGCGCGCCCACGGCGGCAGGTCGGCGGTGGCGGTCGGTCCGTCCTGGCTCCTGCCCGAGTCCTGGTCCGAGCCCTTGTCCAGGTCGATCCGGGTGACGGTGACCCGCTCGGACGACTCGGCGCCCTCGGCCGTCCCGGCGCCCTCGCCGGTCGGGTGGCCCCAGCGGGCCGCGTCGGCCAGCCCCGCCAGGCCCTTGGTCAGCTCGGACAGGCCCTCGGCCAGCCCGGTCGGCCAGTCGCCCTTGGCGGCGTGCTCGCGCACCTGCTGCTCGACCCGGCGCTTGATCCGCAGCGCCTCCTGCTGGGCGGCGGTGCGGGAGGCCTTGGCCTGCTCGCGCAGCCGGCGGGCCTCCTCCTCGGCGGCCTTCGCCTTGGCCTTGGCGGCCCGCTCCTGCTCCCGGGCGCGCCTGGCCTGCTCCTTGGCCTGCCGCTTGAACTGGGCGAACTCCTCCTTGGCGCGCTGCCAGGAGTCGTTGTCGCCCCAGGGCCCGGCCCACGGGTCGCCGCCGGTCTCGGTGCGGTCCGGCCGGGGGGCCTGCTTGGCGGCCTGCCAGAGCTCCTCGCGCAGGTCCTTGGCGCTGTCCCGGACGTCCTCCCGGATCGCCCCGGCGAGCTGCGCCACCGAGTCGTGGATCTCCAGTTCCAGCTCGTCCAACTCGACCTGCCGGGCTTCGAGTTCGGCGCGCCCGGCGTCGGTCAGCTGGTAGACCTTGCGGCCGCCCTCGGTGCTGTGGCTGACCAGGCCCTCCTGCTCCAGCTTCGCCAGCCGCGGGTAGACCGTGCCGGCGGACGGCGCGTACAGGCCCTGGAAGCGCTCCTCCAGCAGGCGGATCACCTCGTAGCCGTGCCGCGGGGCTTCGTCCAGCAGCTTGAGCAGGTAGAGCCGGAGCCGGCCGTGGCCGAAGACGGGGCTCATCTCAGGCCTCCTTGGTGAGGTCGGGGCCGGTGGGCGCGTCGGAGGCGGGGCCGGCCGGGAGCTCCCGGACCACCACGGGGGCGTCGTCCTCCGACTCGGGGCGGCGCAGGACGGTGACGGCGCCGGAGACGGTGGTGACGTTGAGGCTGCCGCGGCCCTCGCCGATCTGGCCGGTGATCTTCTTGGCGCCCCAGGTGCTGCTCATCTTGAGCTCGTCGAAGGTGCTGGAGACGTCGCCGCTGGTGGAGCCGGCCTCGACGGTGGCGTCGGCCAGCGAGGGGATCCGGACCACGACCGGGCCGCTGACCGTGTTGACCTTGACGTCGGTCTCGCCGGCCACGTCGAGGTCCAGGGTGACGGCCCCGGTGACGGTGTTGGCCTGGATCCGGTCGGCGGTGCCGGCGATCACGGTGAGCTGCCCGGAGACGGTGTTGACCTTGAGCTGGCCGCCGACCGCCTGGGCGTCCACGTCGCCGGTGACGGTGCTCGCGTCGATCCGGCCGGTGACCCCGGCCAGGGTGGTGTCGCCGCTGGCGCTCTGCACCGAGACGTGGCCGTCGATGCCGCTCACGGTGGCGTGGGCCGACACGGTGCCGACCTTGACCTCGGTGCCGGCCGGCACGGTCAGGGTGACGCCGACCGAGCGCTTGCGCTTGAAGGAGTCGAAGAAGCTGCGGACCGAGCCGACCGACTTGATCCAGGTGCCGAACTCGCCCCAGCTGTTGATGTCCTTGTAGGTGACGGTCAGGACGCCGTCGACCAGCGTCAGGTGCAGCGGGTCGCCGGTGAGGTCGGTGACCTCCAGGCGGGCCGGGCCCTCGGCCGCGACCACGTTCACCGTGCCGTCGATGACGCGCACGTGCAGCGCGCGGACGGCGTCCTCGAACGTGGTCCTGCCCGGCTCCTCGATCGTCCACTGGCTCATCTCTGCCGCCTCCCGTAGCGGATCGCGATGTATCGCGTTCTCTTCCAAAGACGATATATCGCGTGCCGGGAAAAGCAAGCGGTTCCGCCCCTGAACCCGGCCCGGACGCGCCCCGGAGCCGTCCCCTACGGGAGACGCACGAAGGGCCCGGGGGGCGGTCGCCCTCCCGGGCCCTGCTACGAGCGGCCGCCGGGGCTCACTCGTCGTCGTCCTCGTCGTCGAGCCGGGCCAGCCAGGTGGCCAGCCGCTCGACCGGGATCTCGAAGTCCGGGTTGAGGTCGACGAACTCGCGCAGGCGCTCGGCGAGCCACTCGAAGGTGACCTCCTCCTCGCCGCGCCGGCTCGCCAGCTCCTCGATGCCTCGGTCGGTGAAGTACACGGTCGGGTCCTCTCTTTCGAATCACGCCGGGCGTCGGTGGTGCTGCGGAGCCTGCGCGCGTCAGAGCGCGTAGATCTCCTCGAGCAGCGCCTGCTGCTCGGCCGCGTGCCGCTTGGCGGAGCCGACCGCCGGCGACGAGGCCGCGGTGCGGGCCACCCGGCGCAGGCGGGCGTCGCCGCCGCTGCGGCCGATGACGACCTGGAGGTGGTCGACCAGGTTCATCGCGATGAACGGCCAGGCACCCTGGTTGGCCGGCTCCTCCTGCGCCCAGACGAACTGGACGTTGTCGCCGTAGCGGGCCAGCTCCTCCTGGAGCTCGGCCACCGGCAGCGGGTAGAGCCGCTCGACCCGGACGATCGCGGTGTCGGTGACACCGCGCTCGGCGCGGGCGGCCGCCACGTCGTAGTAGAACTTGCCGGCGGTGATGACCACCTTGCGGACCTGCGCCGGGTCGACGGTGGTGTCGCCGATGACCGGGCGGAACGAGCCGGACAGGAACTCCTCGGTCGCACTCGCCGCGGCCTTGAGACGCAGCATCGACTTCGGGGTGAAGACGACCAGCGGCTTGTGGTGCGGGTTGTGCGCCTGCCAGCGCAGCAGGTGGAAGTAGTTCGACGGCAGGGTGGGCATCGCGACCGTCATGTTGTCCTGCGCGCACATCTGCAGGAAACGCTCAGGGCGGGCGGACGAGTGGTCCGGTCCCTGGCCCTCGTAGCCGTGCGGCAGCAGCAGGGTGACGCCGGAGTGCTGGCCCCACTTCTGCTCGGCGGAGGCGATGTACTCGTCCACCATGGTCTGCGCGCCGTTGACGAAGTCGCCGAACTGCGCCTCCCACATGACCAGCGAGTTCGGGCGGGTCAGCGAGTAGCCGTACTCGAAGCCCATGGCCGCGTACTCCGACAGCAGGCTGTCGTAGACGGTGTAGCGGGCCTGGTCCTCGGTGAGGTACTGCAGCGGGGTGTAGTCCTCGCCGGTCTTGCGGTCGATCAGCACGGCGTGCCGCTGGCCGAAGGTGCCGCGGCGGCTGTCCTGGCCGGCCAGGCGGACCGGGTGGCCCTCCATGAGCAGCGAGCCGATGGCGAGGGTCTCGCCCATCGCCCAGTCGATGGTGTTGTCCTCGACCGAGGCGGCGCGGCGCTGCAGCTGCGGCAGCAGGCGCGGGTGGACGGTCAGCCAGTCCGGCAGGTTGACCTGCGAGGCGGCGATCCGCTTGACCATCTCCTGGGAGATGCCGGTCTGGATGTTGACCGGGAAGTCGGCCTGCGGCTTGCCGCCGGCGGTCGGGGCCGGCGCCTGGGCGGCGTCGCGGACCTCGGCGAAGACCTTCTCCAGCTGGCCCTGGAAGTCCTGGAGCGCCTGCTCCGCCTCTTCCATGGTGATGTCGCCGCGACCGATCAGGCCCTCGGTGTACAGCTTGCGCACCGAGCGCTTCTTGTCGATCAGGTCGTACATCAGCGGCTGGGTGAACGACGGGTTGTCGGCCTCGTTGTGACCGCGGCGGCGGTAGCAGATGAGGTCGATCACGACGTCCTTGTGGAACGCCTGGCGGAACTCGAAGGCGAGCCGCGCGACGCGGACCACGGCCTCCGGGTCGTCGCCGTTCACGTGGAAGATCGGGGCCTCGATCATGCGGGCCACGTCGGTGCAGTACATCGAGGAGCGCGAGGACGCCGGGGCGGCGGTGAAGCCGACCTGGTTGTTCACCACGACGTGCACGGTGCCGCCGGTGCGGTAGCCGCGCAGCTGCGACATGTTCAGGGTCTCCGCGACGACGCCCTGGCCGGCGAAGGCCGCGTCGCCGTGGATCTGGATCGGCAGCACCGGGAAGGTGGTGCCGCCCTGGTCCAGGATGTCCTGCTTGGCGCGGGCGATGCCCTCGACGACCGGGTCCACGGCCTCCAGGTGGGAGGGGTTCGCGGCGAGCGAGACCTTGATGGTCTCGCCGTCCAGGCCGGTGAAGGTGCCCTCGGCGCCCAGGTGGTACTTGACGTCGCCGGAGCCGTGCATCGACTTCGGGTCGAGGTTGCCCTCGAACTCGCCGAAGATCTTGCCGTACGGCTTGCCGACGATGTTGGCCAGCACGTTCAGGCGGCCGCGGTGGGCCATGCCGATGACGGCCTCGTCCAGGCGGTGCTCGGCGGCGGCGTCGATGGTCGCGTCCAGCATGGCGATCAGCGACTCACCGCCCTCCAGCGAGAAGCGCTTCTGGCCGACGTACTTGGTCTGCAGGAAGGTCTCGAAGGCCTCCGCCGAGTTCAGCCGGCGCAGGATCCGCAGCTGCTCCTCGCGCTCCGGCTTCGAGTACGGCTTCTCCAGGCGCTCCTGCAGCCACTTGCGCTGCTTCGGGTCCTGGATGTGCATGTACTCGATGCCGACGGTGCGGCAGTAGGTGTTGCGCAGCAGGCCGAGGATGTCGCGGAGCTTCATCATCTTCTGGCCGCCGAAGCCGCCGACCGCGAACTCGCGCTCCAGGTCCCACAGGGTGAGGCCGTGGGTGGTGACGTCGAGGTCGGGGTGCTTGCGCTGCTTGTACTCCAGCGGGTCGGTGTCGGCCATCAGGTGACCGCGGACCCGGTAGGAGTGGATCAGCTCCATGACGCGCGCGGTCTTGTTGACCTCGTCGTCGTGGGTGGTGGCGACGTCGGTGGCCCAGCGGACCGGCTCGTACGGGATCCGCAGCGACTCGAAGATCTCGTCGTAGAAGCCGTTCTCACCGAGCAGCAGGCGGTGGATCTCGCGCAGGAACTCGCCGGACGCCGCGCCCTGGATGACGCGGTGGTCGTAGGTCGAGGTCAGCGTCATGATCTTGGAGACGCCCAGGCGGGACAGGGTCTCCGGGGCGGAGCCCTGGAACTCGGCCGGGTACTCCATGGCGCCGACGCCGACGATGGTGCCCTGGTTCTGCATCAGGCGCGGCACGGAGTGCACGGTGCCGATGCCGCCGGGGTTGGTCAGCGAGACCGTGACGCCGGTGAAGTCGTCCATGGTCAGCTTGTTGGCGCGGGCCCGGCGGACGATGTCCTCGTAGGCCTGCCAGAAGCCGAAGAAGTCGAGGGTCTCGGCCTTCTTGATGGCCGCGACGACGAGCTGGCGGTCGCCGTTCGGCTTGACCAGGTCGATCGCCAGGCCGAGGTTGACGTGCTCCGGCTTGACCAGGAAGGCCTTGCCGTCCTCCACCTTGTAGCTGTGGTTCATGCCCGGGGCGGCCTTGATGGCCTGGACCAGGGCGTAACCGATCAGGTGGGTGAAGGAGACCTTGCCACCGCGGGCGCGCTGCAGGTGGTTGTTGATGACGATGCGGTTGTCGATCAACAGCTTCGCCGGGACGGCGCGGACCGAGGTCGCGGTCGGCACCTCCAGCGAGGCGTCCATGTTGGTGGCGACGGCCTTGGCCGGGCCGCGCAGCTGGACCAGCTCGGGGCCGGCCGCGGCGGTGGCGGCGGGCGCGGCCGGAGCGGCGGCCTTGGGGGCCGGGGGGGCGGCGGGCGCGGGGGAGAGCGGGGCGGCGGCCGGTGCCGGAGCGG
>NZ_JBHWIV010000044.1:0-68716 GCF_042731675.1 Kitasatospora sp. NPDC059827
GTGGGGGGTGGGGGGTGGGGGGGGTGGGGGGTGGGGCGCGGGGTCAGCGGGTGGCTGCTGGGGCGGGGGCTGGGGTGGGGAGGTGGGTGGCGGCGGCGAGGAGGGTGGGGAGCATGCGGGTGGCGTGGGTGGCGTAGCCGTGCGGGGAGGGGTGGATGCCGTCGGGGCCGAGGAGTTGGGCGGCACGGTGGTGGAACTCGGGGCCGGAGGTGGGGGCGAGGTGGGCGTCGGTGCGGGTGGCGGTGCGGGTGTGGAGGCGGGCGAGGCGGGTGGAGCGGTGGTGGCCGATCCAGCGGACGGGGGTGCGGAAGCCGGGCGCGTAGCCGGGGTCGGGGCAGGGGACGACGACGAGTTGCCAGCCGGTCTCGCGGAGGGTGCGGGCGAGGTGGGCGTGCCGGCGGGCGGCGCGGCCGAGCGGGGCGGGCAGCAGGACGTCGTTGCCGCCGACGATCAGTACGGCGATGCCGGGCCGCAGCCGGGCGGCGCGCAGGACTTGGTGGCCGACGGCGGCCGTGGTGGCGCCGGCCCGGGCGTGGACCCGCAGGTCGACGGGCCGGCCGGTGCCCTCGGCGAGGCCGGTGGCGAGCAGGGCGCCGAGGGTCTGCTCGGGGCGGTGGGCGCCGAAGCTCTGGGCGAGCGAGTCGCCGAGCATCAGCAGGGTGAGCGGGTGGTCGTCGGCGTCCGGGGCGGAGCCGTACCGGCCGTCGGCGACCGGGACGAACCAGTCGGTGGGCGGACGGTGGGCGAGCAGGCGCAGGTACAGCCGGGCGAGCCGGTGGGCGAGGCGGCGCATGAGGGGATGGACTCCGGGGTCGGGCGGGAGGGCGGTCAGGCGGCGGTGAGGACGACGGCGGCGTTCTGCCCGCCGAAGCCGCAGGAGACGGACAGGGCGGAGGGGGCGTCGACCGGCCGGGGCGCCTTGGTGACCACGTCGAGGCCGATGGCGTCGTCGAGCCGGTCCAGGTTGGCGGTGGGCGGGACCAGCCGGTGCTGGAGCGCGAGCACCGTGAGGGCCGCCTCGATGGCGCCGGCCGCGCCCATGGTGTGGCCGATCACGCTCTTGTTGGCGGTGACCGGCGGCGGTCGGCGGAAGACCTGCCGCAGGGCCGCCGCCTCGGCGGGGTCGTTGAGCGTGGTGCCGGTGCCGTGCGCGTTGACGTGCCCGATCTCCTCGGGTGCCAGCCCCGCGTCGGCGAGTGCCGCCCGTACGGCCCGGGCCAGGCCGTCGCCGCCGGGGTGCGGGGCGGTGAAGTGGTGGGCGTCGCCGCCGGCGCCGTGCCCGGCGAGGTACCCGCGGACGCGGGCGCCGCGGGCCCGGGCGTGGTCGGCGCGTTCGAGCAGCAGGACGCCCGCTCCTTCGCCGAGGACGAAGCCGTCCCGGTCGGCGTCGAAGGGCCGGGAGGCGCCGGCCGGGTCGTGGCGGCGGCGGGAGAGCGCGCCGAGGCGGTCGAAGCCGACGCAGGTCATCGCGGAGCGGGCACTGTCGGTGCCGCCGGCCAGCACGAGGTCGCAGGTTCCGGCCCGGATCAGGTCGCTGCCGAGGGCGAGCGCGCTGGTGCCGGAGGCGCAGGCGGTGCTGACGACCAGGCCGGGGCCGAGGGCGCCGAGGTCGAGGCTGACCTCGCCGGCGGCCATGTTGGGGATGGAGCGCGGCACCATCAGCGGGGAGATCCGGTCGGCCCGGCCCGCGGCGAGCCGACCGTACTCGACCACGTGGGTCTGCACGCTGGTGGCGCTGACCCCGAGGACGACGCCGACCCGGGTGCCGTCCCAGTGCGCCGGGTCGAGCCCGGCGTCGGCGACGGCCTGGCGGGCGGCGACCACGGCCAGCTGGCTGAACCGGTCGAGGCGCCGGGCGAGCCGCCCGCCGAGCAGGGCGGGCGGGTCGAAGTCGGCGACCCGGCAGGAGAAGTCGACGTTCAGGCCGAGGAGTTCGGGGTCTGGGCGGGCGGTGGGCGCGGCGCCGAGGAAGTGTTCCCAGACGGCGTCGGCGCCGCTGCCGGCCGGGGTGACCAGGCCGAGTCCGGTGACGGCGACCATCGAATGGGACGGAGCCACCGAACGGGACGGGGCCGACGATCGCAGCGGGCTCAACTGACCGATTCCCGGGCCAGGGTGGCGTCCGCGTGGGCGGCGAGTTCGCCGAGGGTGCGGTCCGGGCCGATGTCGGCGACGGTGACGCCGAGCTTCTCCTCGACCACCAGGGAGAGTTCGACCAGGGCGAGGCTGTCGAGGGCGAGCGAGGCGAGGGTGGCGTCGGGGGTGACCACGGCCGGGGAGACGTCGAACTCGTCGATCAGGCAGGCGCGGATCGTCTCGTAGCTGCTGGGCATGGTGAAGTTTCCTTTCAGCTGGGGGTGTTGATGGTGTCGATGACGGCGGAGGCGGCAGACCGCCGCCCGGGCAGCCGGGTCCAGGCCAGCGCGGCGCCGAGCAGGGCCACTGCACCGCCGACGACGGCGGCTGCCGCCAGACCGTCGGTGAAGGCGGCCGGGTCGCCGGGGGCGGCGCCGGTGAGCGAGGTGGCGAGGACGGAGCCGAGCACCGCCACGCCGAGGGTCGAACCGACCTGCCGGGTGGCGTCGTTGAGCGCCGAACCGACCCCGGCCGCGCCGACCGGGACGGCGCTCATCACCACCTCGGTGGCGACCGGGGCGAGCAGTCCGGCACCGAGCCCGGCGAGGGCCTCGAAGAGCAGCACCCGCCCGTCCCCCGAGTCGGCGGCCAGCCAGCCGAGTTGGACGAATCCGGCGGCGATCAGCAGCAGTCCCCCGGCCGAGGGCACCCTGGCCCCCAACGGCCGTGCCAGCAGGGGCCCGAGGAGCGCGCCGACGGCGAGCCCGAGGGACAGCGGGACCATCCGCAGCCCGGCCTGCCAGGCGCTCAGACCCCGCACCTGCTGGAGGTAGAGGGTGAGCAGGAACATCGCGCCGAACATCGCGAAGGACATCAGCGCAAGCGTGGTGGTGGCCGGCCAGACCGGGCCGCCGCGCAGCAGCCGGACCGGCACCATCGGTGCGGCGCAACGGAGTTGGCGTCGCACGAAGGCGGCCAGCAGCAGGACGGCGATCGCGAAGGCGGTGAGCACGGCGGGGCCGGTCCAGCCCCGGCCGGGGGCCTCGATCACGCCCCAGACCAGGGCCAGCAGTCCGGCACAGGACAGCAGCGCCCCCGGCCGGTCCAACGGCCGGGCCTCCGGCGCGCGGGACTCGGGGACGGCGACCAGGGCCGCCGCGCCGATCACCGCGATGACCGGGACGTTGAGCCAGAACGCCGACTGCCAGCCGTACCGGTCGACCAGCAGTCCGCCCGCCACCGGGCCGAACACCGCACCGACCCCGGCCACCGCCGCCCAGATGCCGATCGCCCGCTTCCGGGCGGCCGGTTCGCGCAGCACGTGCACCACGGTGGACAGGGTGGCCGGCATGAACAGGGCCGCGCCGAGGCCCATCCCGCAGCGCGCGGCGACCAGTTGGGCGGGCCCGGTGCCGAGCGCCCCGGCGGTCGAGGCGGCCCCGCACAGCGCCAGTCCGGCGAGGAAGGCGCGCCGCCGACCGTACCGGTCCCCCAGCGCGCCGCCGGCCAGCACGCAGCCGCCCAGCGCCAGCGCGTAGCCGTCCACGATCCACTGGGTCTCGGCGAGGGTCGGGCCGAGGTCGGCGCGCAGGCCGGGGACGGCCACGTTGAGCACGGTGAAGTCGAGGCCGAGCAGGAACAGCGCGGCGCAGACCACCGCGACCGCCGCCCAGGCCCGCCGCGCGGTGGGCGGCGAGCTCACGGGCGCCGGGGCCACGGGCGTCGGGGCCACAGACGTCGAGCTCACAGGCGTCGGGGTCGCGGGAATCGGGGCCGCAGGAGTCGGACCCACAGGCGTCGGGGCCATCAGGCGGACAACCGCAGCGGCTCGTCGCGCCGCCGGAAGCCGATCCGGTACAGCGTGGCCGCGCCGCGCAGGAAGGTCACCTCGCTGGCCCGCAGGTAGCGCCGGTACCGGCGGTAGCCCTCGGGGCCGACCAGCCGCTCGGCCTGCTCGCGGGCCCGCAGCAGCCGGGCCGACCAGGAGGCGAGGGTGCGGGCGTAGTCCTCGGCGGAGGCGGTGAGGGCGACCACCGAGAAGTACGGGTCGCACGCGGCGGCGATCTCGCTCAACCGGGGCAGCCGGGCGGTCGGGAAGACGTCGTTGCCGACGAAGTCGCCGATCGGGCCGGAGCCGTCGGCGGCGCCGTCGTAGGCGATGGTCTGCAGCGACATCCGGCCGCTGGGGCGCAGCCAGCGGTGGCAGGCCGCGAAGTAGCGGGCGTAGCAGTCGAGGCGCTCGGCCCGGCTCATCCCGGCGGTGGCGAAGTGCTCGAAGGAGCCCATCGCCGTGACGGCGTCGTACGGCCGGTCGGGGTCGTGGGCCTCCCAGCTCTCCAGCCGGGGTTCGACGCCGGGCAGGGCGCGGGCGGCGAGGAACTCGAACTGGGCGCGGGAGACGGTCAGCCCGACGGCTTCGCGGACCCGGTCGTCGCCGCTCGCGTGCGCCAGCATGGCGCCCCAGCCGCAGCCGACGTCGAGCAGCCGCAGGCCGTCGCCGGGGCGGGCGCCGACCAGGTCGAGGTGGTGGTCGAGCTTGGCCCGCTGGGCGCGCGGCAGGGCGGTGGCGTCGGGCGCGTCGCGGGGGATGCCGTCCCACTTGGCGGCGGTGTAGGCGAGGGTCTCGTCCAGCCAGAGGGCGTAGAAGTCGTTGCCCAGGTCGTAGTGGAACTCGATGTCGGCGGCGGTGGTGCCGGCCGTGGTGACGGTCATGCGGATCCTGTTCCGGGTGGCCCTGCGGTCCGGGCGGTCTGTCGGTCCGGGTGGTCTTACGGAGGTCCGGGTGGCCTTGCGGAGGCCCGAGCGGCGCTACGGAGGCCCGAGCGGCCTTACGGAGGCCCGGGCGGGCGGCGGTGCTCTCAGTCGGCACCGGCCCGGCGGGCCCGGACGGCGAGGGCCTGATCGCGGCGCTCGACGAAGCGGGCGGCCCGCGCGTCGGTCCGTGCGAGGTGGGCGGCGATCCGTTCGCGGGCCTGTTCGCCGGTGGGGCCGAGCCCGGTCAGCTCGGTCACCCGGAGGGCGCGCAGCAACGGGACGAGCACCTCGTCGTGGTGCACCCGCAGGTCGTAGACGCCGGCCACCGCGATCTCGGCGGCCAGTCGGCCGAAGCCGGGCATGGCCTGGCCCGGCATGGCGAAGTCGCGGATCGTGGCGTCGAGCGTGACGAGCACCTGGTCGGCGTCCACCTCGACTGCCGCGCGCAGCAGTTCGCGGTAGTAGACCATGTGGAGGTTCTCGTCCTGGGCGATCCGGGCGAGCAGCCGCTCGCAGACCGGGTCGCCGCTGAGCCGCCCGGTGTTGCGGTGGCTGACCCGGGTGGCGAGCTCCTGGACGGCGGCGTAGGCGACCACGCCGAGCACCCCGTCGAGCTCGGGGGCGGTGCCGGCGGCGAGGTGCGCCATCCGGGAGCGCTCCAGCGCGACGGGGTCGACGGCGCGGGCGGCGTGCAGGTAGCCCCGGATGGCGGCGGCATGGCGGTCCTCCTCGGCGGTCCACCGGTGCAGCCAGGCGCCCCAGGCGCCGTCCCGGGAGGTCCGGCTGCCGATGGTCCAGTGGTAGCCGGGCAGGTTGTCCTCGGTCAGCAGGTTGACGACCAGGGCGGAGCGCACGGCGGGTGCCAGCGCGGACTGCTCGGGGCGCCAGGGCTCGCCGCCCAGCGGGCCGTCGAAGTCCCGGCCGAGGCTCCAGGGGACGTACTGGTGCGGGAACCACTCGCGGGCGGCCGCGAGATGACGATTCATCAACTCCTCGGCAGTGGCTTCGAGTTCGGAGAGCCAGCGGGCGGTTTCCGCGGTAGCGATCTTCACGGGCCATGATCGTCGCGGACCGGCGCGCGGCTGCGCAAGCCCGCCTCACCCGTTCAGGTGACCCCGGAATCACGGCCCTGACCTGGGTCTATGCCACCGGCAATCCGGCCGCCGAGCGGCCCGACACGCGGCGCGTGAACGGCAACGACAACGGTCACCAGTACAGCCTTTGGATCTTTGTCGATTCTGCGGTTCACTTCGAGGGCGGGCGATCGCACCCCGCCACCACCCACCCGTGCGTCCAGAGAGGACTTCGATGGCCGGGCACGAGCATTCCCGCGATGATCATGCGCATGACCACCAGAACCCACAGGGCCACGGCCACGGAGGACACGGCGGCCACGCGCACGGCCACGGGGGCCACGGGGGCCACGGCGGCCACTCCCACGGCGTCGCCGCCGACGCCGACCGCCGGTGGCTGGTCAGCGCCCTCACCCTGATCGTCGTCTTCATGGCCGGCGAGGTCGTGGTCGGCTTCGCCGCCCAGTCCCTGGCCCTGATCTCCGACGCGGCGCACATGCTCACCGACGCCGCCTCCATCGTGCTCGCCCTGGTCGCCATGCGGCTCTCCGCCCGCCCGGCCCGCGGCGGCTACACCTACGGGCTCAAGCGCGCCGAGATCCTCTCCGCCCAGGCCAACGGCGTCACCCTGCTGATCCTCTCCGCCTGGCTCGGCTACGAGGCGATCACCCGGCTGATCAGCCCGCCCGAGGTCACCGGTTCGCTGGTGCTGGTCACCGCCCTGATCGGAATCGTGGTCAACCTGGCCGCCACCTGGTGCATGTCCAAGGCCAACCGCAGCTCGCTGAACGTCGAGGGCGCCTTCCAGCACGTGCTCACCGACCTCTACGCCTTCATCGCCACCGCCGTGGCCGGTGCGGTCATGCTGACCACCGGCTTCGCCCGGGCCGACGCGATCGCCTCGCTGATCGTGGTGGCGCTGATGCTCAAGGCGGGCATCGGGCTGGTCCGGGACTCCGGGCGGATCTTCCTGGAGGCCGCCCCCGCCGGGATCGACCCGGACGCGGTGGCCGACCGCCTGGTCACCGAGCCGCTGGTCGAGGAGATCCACGACCTGCACATCTGGGAGATCACCTCCAACCAGCCGGCCCTGTCGGCACACATCCTGGTCACCCCCGGCGGCGACTGCCACGCCGTCCGGCGCGAACTGCAGCGCCGGCTGTCCAAGGAGTACGGCATCACCCACAGCACCCTCCAGGTCGACCACGTCGGCGAGGACGAGGCGGGCGCGCTGCTCCAGATCGCCGGCCCGGGCGAGTCGGCCGCCGAACACTGCGCCGACGCCCACGGCCCGGTCCACCGCGCCGGCCCGCACGAACACTGAGCGCGAGCGCCGAGCAGGATCGCTGAGCACGAACGCCGAGCAGGAGCACTGAGCGCGAACGCCGAGCACGAGCGCTGAGACCGCCGTTCGTCGTCGCGGTGCGGCATGATCTGACTCGTGACCGCACCGCGACTGATGCTGCTCGACTCCGCCAGCCTGTACTTCCGGGCCTACTACGGCGTACCGGACTCCCTGCGCTCGCCGCAGGGGGAACCGGTCAACGCCGTCCGCGGCCTGCTGGACTTCATCGCCCGGCTGGTGCACGACCACCGGCCCGAGGAACTCGTCGCCTGCATGGACGCCGACTGGCGCCCCCAGTGGCGGGTGGACCTCGTCCCCTCGTACAAGACCCACCGGGTCGCCGAGGCCGCCGTGGACGGCGAGGAGGAGGTCCCGGACACCCTCGCCCCGCAGGTGCCGGTGATCGAGCAGGTGCTGGACTCCCTCGGCATCGCCCGGGTCGGCTGCCCCGGCTACGAGGCGGACGACGTGATCGGCACCCTCACCGCCCGCGCCACGGGCCCGGTGCAGATCGTCACCGGCGACCGCGACCTGTTCCAACTGGTCGACGACGAGCGGCTGATCACCGTGCTGTACCCGGTCAAGGGGATGGGCAACCTCCAGATCACCGACGACGCGGTGCTGCTGGAGAAGTACGGCGTGCGCGGCGACCGGTACGCCGACATGGCCGCCCTGCGCGGCGACCCGTCCGACGGCCTGCCCGGCGTCAAGGGCATCGGCGAGAAGACCGCCGCCCAGCTGATCAACGAGTACGGCGACCTGGCCGCGATCCGCGCCGCCGCCCTGGACATCGGCTCCCGGCTCACCCCGGCCCGCCGCCGCAACATCGTCGAGGGCGCCGCCTACCTGGACGTCGCCCCCACCGTCGTCCGGGTCGCCCAGGACGCCCCGCTCCCGGACTTCGACCCGGTCCTCCCCCGCGAGCCCGCCGACCCGATGACGCTGGAGCACCTCTCCGCCCGCTGGGGCCTCGGCACCTCCCTGGAACGCGTCCTGGAGGCCCTGGCCACCCGCTGAGCCCGCTCCCCGGCGGCGACCCGACGGTGACCCGCCAGCGACCTGTCGGCGGGCAACGGTATGGTTCGGGGAAACTGATGATCAGTTGTATGTTTCCGAACTCGGGGGGTCCCTTGAACACCGTCTCCGTCAAGCGCCGCGGCGCGTTCCTGCTCGCGGCCGCCGCCCTGGCCACCGTCGGCGTCGCCGGCACCGCCCAGGCCGTGCCCAACTCCGGCTCGCTGTGGGTCGGCTACGGCAAGAGCAACACCTACGCCAGCGTCAAGTGCGTCCAGCTCATCTCCAACAGCCTGCACTACCAGACCGGTTACCACACGGTCGACGTGGACGGCTCGTTCGGCCCGGACACCTACGGCGCGATCGTCGCGCTCCAGCAGTGGGCCCGCCTGGACCCGGACGGCGTCGTCGGCCCGCAGACCGGCAACGTCATGGTCGAGGCCACGAAGGACAGCTACAACTGCTACTCCTCGCTGCCCACCCTCAAGTAGGGCGGCGCCCGGCACGCAAGGGGCCCGCACGTTCGCTGTCGAACGTGCGGGCCCCTTCGCGTCGTCGGCGGCTCAGCCCACCGAGGAGTAGGCGATGATGCCGCGGCGCAGGCCGTCGACGGCCTTGCGGGCGGTCCTGCGGAGTTCGGCGTCCTCGCCGGCCGCGTCCTGGATCTGGCCGAGGACGTCGATCAGTTGCTTCGTCCAGCGGACGAAGTCGCCGGCCGGCATGTCGGCGTCGCGCAGGACCTGGTCCAGGCTGTGGCCGAGCGCCCAGCGGTAGGCGGCCCAGGCGAAGCCGAGGTCGGGTTCGCGCTGGCCGACGCCTTCGGCGGTGTTGATCCGGTGCTGCTCCTCCAGGGCGTCCAGGTGGCCCCAGATCCGGACCATCTGGCCGAGCGCCTCCTTGGCCGCGCCCTCCGGCACCCGGGGGGCGCCGGCGTCGTCGGCCTGCCGCGACTCGAAGACCAGCGCCGAGGCGCAGGCGGCGAGTTCGGCGGCGGCGAGGCCGCTCCAGACGCCCTCGCGGATGCACTCGGAGGCCAGCAGGTCGAGCTCGCCGTAGAGCCGGCCGAGCCGCTTGCCGTCGTCGGTGACGGTGTCACCGCTCAGGTAGCCGAGGTCGGTGAGCAGGCCGCAGACCCGGTCGAAAGTGCGGGCGATGGTGTGGGTGCGGGAGCGCATCCGGCGTTCCAGCAGCTCGGTGTCGCGGTGCAGCCGGTGGTAGCGCTCGGCCCAGCGGGCGTGGTCCTCGCGGTCGGAGCAGCCGTGGCAGGGGTGCTGGCGCAGCTCGGTGCGCAGCCGGGTGATCTCCGGGTCGTCGGCGGCGGCCGCGCGGCCACGCCGGAACCGCTCGGGCTCCAGGTGGCCCGCCTTGGTGCGCAGCGCGGAGGCGAGGTCGCGCCGGGACTGCGGGCTGCGCGGGTTGAAGGACTTGGGGATGCGGACGCGTTCGACGGCGACCACCGGGTGCGGGAAGTCGATCATCGCGAGCCGCTTGACCTGCCGCTCCGCGGTGAGCACCACCGGGCGCGGGCCGTCCTGGAAGTCGGGGTGGCGCGGGCCGCCCCGGCCGGAGCGGCTGACCGGCGGCAGGCCCGGGTCGAGGACCAGGGCGAGGCCGGCGAACTTGCCGGTGGGAACGTGGATGACGTCGCCCGGCTTGAGCTGCTCGATGGACTCGACGGCGGCGGCGCGGCGCTGGCTGCTGCCCTCGCGGGCCAGCTCGTTCTCACGGTCCTTGAGCCGGTGGCGCAGCTCCATGTACGCGTCGAAGTCGCCGAGGTGGCAGGTCATCGACTCGCGGTAGCCGTCCAGTCCCTCCTCGTTGCGCTGCACCTGGCGGGCGATGCCGACGACCGAGCGGTCCGCCTGGAACTGGGCGAAGGAGGTCTCCAGCAGTTCGCGGGAGCGGTGCCGGCCGAACTGGGAGACCAGGTTGACGGCCATGTTGTAGGAGGGCCGGAACGAGGACTTGAGCGGGTAGGTGCGGGTGCCGGCCAGGCCGGCCAGCGCCTCCGGGTCGAGGCCGCGCTGCCAGAGCACCACGGCGTGGCCCTCGACGTCGATGCCGCGCCGCCCGGCCCGGCCGGTGAGCTGGGTGTACTCGCCGGGGGTGATGTCGGCGTGGGTCTCGCCGTTCCACTTGACCAGCTTCTCCATGACCACCGAGCGGGCGGGCATGTTGATGCCGAGCGCCAGGGTCTCGGTCGCGAAGACGGCCTTGACCAGGCCCTTCACGAAGAGCTCCTCGACCACCTCCTTGAACCGGGGCAGCATTCCGGCGTGGTGGGCGGCGATGCCGCGCTCCAGCCCGTCCAGCCACTCGAAGTAGCCGAGGACGTGCAGGTCCTCGTCGGGGATGTCGGCGCAGCGCTCCTCGACGATGGCCCGGACCACGGCGCGGTCGGATTCCTTGTTGAGCCGCAGGCCGGAGCTGAGGCACTGCTGGACGGCGGCCTCGCAGCCGGCCCGGCTGAAGATGAAGGTGATCGCGGGCAGCAGGCCCTCGGCGTCGAGCCGGTCGATGACGTCGACCCGGCCCGGCGTCCAGACCTTGCCGGGGCGGCCGTTGGGCATGGAGCGGCCCCGGCCGCGGCCGAACCGGTCGCGCGGGTTGCGGTCGAGCTCGGAGCGGGCGAGCCGGACCAGCTCGGGGTTGACGGCCTTGCCGGGGTTCTTGAGGCTGTGCTTGGGGCGGCCGTCCCGGTCGGGGTCGGCGAACAGGTCGTACATCCGGTTGCCGGCCATCACGTGCTGCCACAGCGGGACGGGGCGGGTCTCGGAGACGATCACCTTGGTGCCGCCGCGGACGGTGTCCAGCCAGTCGCCGAACTCCTCGGCGTTGGAGACGGTCGCGGAGAGCGAGACGAGGGTGACCGACTCGGGGAGGTGGATGATGACCTCCTCCCAGACGGCGCCGCGGAGGCGGTCGGCGAGGTAGTGCACCTCGTCCATCACGACGTAGCCGAGGCCGTCGAGGGTGCTGGAGCCCGCGTAGAGCATGTTGCGGAGCACCTCGGTGGTCATGACCACCACGGGGGCGTCGCCGTTGACGGAGTTGTCACCGGTGAGCAGGCCGACCTTGGCGGCGCCGTAGCGCTTGACCAGGTCCCCGTACTTCTGGTTGGAGAGCGCCTTGATCGGCGTGGTGTAGAAGCACTTGCGGCCGCCCTGGAGGGCCAGGTGCACGGCGAACTCGCCGACGATGGTCTTCCCGGAGCCGGTCGGGGCGGCGACCAGGACGCCGGAGCCGGCCTCCAGGGTCTCGCAGGCCTCCACCTGGAAGTCGTCCAGCGGGAAGTCGTACAGCTGCTGGAAGCCGTACAGGGCGGTGGCCTGCTCCTTCGCCCGGCGACGGCTGGCCGCGTACGCCTCGGCGGGGCTGAGCTCCTGGTCTTCCTGGGGCTCTGGATCGGGGGTGTTCATCGCCGTCCGGGTGTGGTTGGTGTGATCTCGCATCTCAGCGAGAGGTTACCCGGGAGGAGTGACATCGATAGCACCGTTTTCCGAGGCACCGTTTTCAGAGCCGGGAGATCACTCCTCTCTCAGATCCATAGTTGCAAATGTCTTCAAGTGATCAGGTTCCGGCAAGATCCGAGCGACTCCGGTCATTCCCGGTGGAGTCCGGGATTCGCTCCCTACCTTCGTGAGCCAGGGCCGCGAGCGACGCGATCACCGCGTCGTCCCCGGCCACCGACTCACGGGAGGACCGCCACGATGGCGAACCTGGAGACGTCCCTCAAGGACGCCATGTCGATCGACGGCGCGATCGGCGTCGCCCTGGTCGACTACGGCAGCGGCATGGCCCTCGGCACCCTCGGGGACGGCGGCGAACTGGACCTCAACGTCGCCGCGGCCGGCAACACCGACGTGGTCCGCGCCAAGATGCGGGCGATGGAGGCGCTCAACCTGCTCGACAACGAGATCGAGGACATCCTGATCACGCTGACGCACCAGTACCACATGGTCCGGCCGATCACGACGCCCAGCGGGCGCGGGCTGTTCCTCTTCCTGGTGCTCCACCGCAACCGTTCCAACCTGGCGATGGCCCGCCACCGGCTCAAGCAGATCGAGCTCTCGCTGGAGATCTGAGCCCGCCGACACCAGGGAAGGGGGGCCTCGTGACGATCGGGGTACCTCCCGGCCGACGGCCGGGGGAGCTGTACCAGGCCAAGGCCGAATTCTTCCGGATGCTCGGCCATCCCGTCCGGATCCGGGTGCTGGAGCTGCTGCAGGCCGGACCGACACCCGTCCGCGGACTGCTCGCCGAACTGGAGGTGGAGCCCTCCAGCCTGTCCCAGCAGCTCGCGGTGCTGCGCCGGTCCGGCATCGTCACCGCCACCCGGGACGGCAGCACCGTGGTCTACGCGCTGGCCGGCGGCGACGTCGCCGACCTGCTGCGAGCAGCCCGGCGGATCCTCACCGGGCTGCTCGCCGACCGCGACCTGCTGCTCGCGGAACTGCGGGCGGCGGGCGACCAGGGCCCGGCCGGCCCCGCGCCCACTCCTTGAACAGGGGCCGGTCGGCCGCGTGCCTACTCCTTGAACAGTTCCACCAGCGCGTCCGCGAGCCGCCCGTAGTCCGCCGCCCGGTTGTACAGCTGGGCGCTGACCCGCAGCACCGCGCCGTCGGGCCCGGGCCGGACGGCGACCCGGATCCGGTGCCGCCGCCACAGCTCGCCCAGCAGCGCCTGGTACTGCGCCTCGGTGTCGCCGTACCCCGCCGGCAGCCGTACGGCGCGCATCCACACCCCGGGCGTCGCGGGCAGCGCCCGCAGGCCCGCCCGCTCGACCAGCACCCGCTGGCCGTACGCGGCGAGCGCGGCGTTGTGGGCGGCGACCGCCTCGACGCCCAGTTCGCGCAGCAGCTCGAAGCCGGCCGGGGCGGCCAGCCACGGGGTGTAGTCGCAGGTGCCGCGCCACTCGACGTTGGCCGGGAAGCCCCGGTGGTGCTCCCAGGACAACGCGAGCGGGCGCACCCGGGCGGTCCACTCGGGGCGGACGGACAGCACCCCGGTGGCGCGCGGGGCGAAGGCCCACTTGTGCAGGTTGCCGAACCAGAAGTCGGCGTTCGGGTCGACCGGCCCGGGCAGCATCCCGGGGGCATGGGCGCCGTCCACCACGGTGGTCACCCCGCGTCCGCGCAGTTCGGCGACCAGGGCCGGGGAGGCCACCGCGCGGGCGGTCAGCGAGGTGATCCGGTCCAGGACGGCGACGGTGGTGCGGTCGTCCACGGCGGCGAGCACCGCGGCCCGGACGGCGGCCTCGTCCGGGGCGTCCAGCGGCACCGCGGCGACCACCAGCTCGGCCCCGGTCTCGGCGGCCCTGCGGGCGACGGCCTGGGTGACGGCGCCGTAGCCGTGGTCGGTGACCAGGATCCGGTCACCGGGGGCGAACGGGATGCTGTCCAGGGCGATCGCGGCCGCCTCGGTGACGTTGGCGACCAGGGCCAGCCGCTCCGGGTCGGTGGCCAGGTCGGCGGCGATCCGCACCCGGGCGCCGGCGATCCGGGCCGGCAGGTCGGCGAAGAAGCCGTCCGGGTCCAGCTCGTGCTCGGCCCGCAGCTCCTGCTGCACGCGCTGTACCGGGACCGGCACGGCCCCGAAGGAGCCGTGGTTGAGGTGCGCGGCCTGCGGCGAGACGCTGAACAGGCCCTCGGCGGCGGGCAGCGGGACCGGGGGCTCGGCGGTGCTCAGGTCGTCGACCACGGCAGTACTCCCTCTGGTGATGTGTGACATTGCATACGTCAGGCTACGGCCCGGCCCCTGTTCCGTACACGTCTTCGGGGCGATCCATTGAGTTCCCGCCGGACCGACTGGGAAACTCCGCCTGCCCGCGGAGACCGCGGAGACCGCGATGAACGGGGAGAGCACAGGATGAGGATCGAAAGACCGGGACCGGTCGGGCAGCGACAGTGGACCCCGCTGACCATGGCCAACGCGGGACTCGCCTTCGGGCTGGAGCTCGCCCTGCTGGCCTCGCTCTGCTACTGGGGGTTCAGGACCGGCTCCGGCCTGGCCACCCGGCTGCTGCTGGGCCTCGGCGCACCGGCCCTGGCGGCCGCGTTCTGGGGGCTGTTCCTGGCCGCGGGCGGGCCGAGGTTCCGCCAGCCGCTCGGCGTGGAGATCGTGCTCAAGCTGCTGGCCCTGCTCACCGGGGCGCTCGCGCTGCACGCCGGCGGGCGGACCACCCTGGCGGTGGTCTACGCGGTGCTGGTGGTCGTCAGCGTGACCGTGGAGTACACCGTGCGCTGACCCCGCACGAACACGCGGCACCGGCCCCGGACGCGGCGCCGGCCCCGGGCGCGGCGCGGACCCCGCAGAAGGGTTCGCGCCACCCTCCGGAGGCACCGGCCGGCGGCGACTGCGCAGGGTAACTCTGCGGCCCGGCAACGATCGTGGCGGTCCCGGGAACGGAGTGTTCGGTCACGTCCGATAAGCTGGGACTTCAAGGGAGCTTGAAGTCGAGCGGCAGCGACGAGTCAAGGAGCGGTGACCATGACCGGGACGGCACCCGTCGACCTGCTCAGCGTGGGCGAGGTGGCCCGCCGGGCCGGGATCGCCACCTCCGCCGTGCGCTTCTACGAGGAGCAGGGGCTGATCTCCTCCGAGCGCTCGGCCGGCAACCAGCGCCGCTACCGGCGGCACGTCCTGCGCCGGATCTCGCTGATCCTGGTCGCCAAGCGGCTCGGCATCCCGCTCGCCGAGGTCGCCGAGGTGTTCACCGGGCTGCCCGAGGACCGGATGCCGGGCAAGCACGACTGGGAGCGGATCTCCCTCCGCTGGGCCGAGCAACTGCGCGCCCGCCGCACCGAGTTGGAGCGGCTGGAGGACGAACTGACCGGCTGCATCGGCTGCGGCTGCGTCTCGCTGCGCCGCTGCCGGGTGCTCAACCCCGGTGACGAGCTCGCCACCGAGGGGCCCGGGCCCCGACTGCTGCTGCCCTCCGATGAGCAGCAGGGGGAGCAGTAGGAGGAGCAGCAGGGGAGCAGTAGCGGGTTGGTACCCGGTCGGACGCGGCCCTCGTGAGGTTCCCCGCCGCGCCCGACCGGGGGCTTTTTCCGTTACGGCTGCTCCGGGAAGTGGCAGGCCGCCTGGCGCCCGCCGGCGCCGACCACCTCCAGCAGCGGCCGTTCCGTCCGGCAGCGCGCCTGTGCCTTGGGGCAGCGCGGATGGAAGCCGCACCCGGTGGGCGGGTCGGCCGGGCTCGGCGGATCGCCGAGCAGCACGATCCGTTCCCGGGCCCGCTCCGCCGCCGGGTCCGGCAGCGGGACGGCGGACAGCAGCGCCCGGGTGTACGGGTGCGCCGGGCTGCCGTACACCTCGGCCTTGTCGCCGATCTCCACGATCCGGCCCAGGTACATCACCGCGACCCGGTCGCAGACCCGCTTGACCACCGAGAGGTCGTGCGCGATGAACACGTACGCCAGGCCCAGATCCCGCTGCAACTGCTCCATCAGGTTGACCACTTGGGCCTGGACGGAGACGTCCAGCGCGGAGACCGGCTCGTCCGCGATCACCAGCTTCGGCGAGGTGGCCAGCGAGCGGGCGATGCCGATCCGCTGCGCCTGGCCGCCGGAGAACTCGTGCGGGTAGCGGTCGAGGTGCTCGGGGATCAGCCCGACCAGCTCCATCAGTTCGGCCGCCCGGCCGCGCGCCTCCGCGGCACCCGCGCCCTGGACCAGCAGCGGCTCGGAGATGATCCGGGCCACCGTCTGCCGGGGGTTGAGCGAGGAGTACGGGTCCTGGAAGACCATCTGCAGGTGCCGCCGGTGCGGCCGCAGCCGGGCCTGGGACAGCCCGCCGATCTCGGTGCCGTCGAAGGTGACGGTGCCCGAGGTGGGGTCGAGCAGCCGGACGATCATCCGGCCGGTGGTGGACTTGCCGCAGCCGGACTCGCCGACCAGGCCCAGGGTCTCACCCGCGGCGAGGTCGAAGCTCACCCCGTCCACGGCCCGGACCGGCGCACCGGCCCGGCCGGTGCGGCTGCGCCGCCCGGCGAAGGTCTTCACCAAGTCCCTTACAGACAGCAATGGTTCAGCCATCAGACGGCCCCTTCCGGCACCAGTGGCAGATGGCAGGCGGCCCGGTGGCCGGCTCCGGACGGGCCGGACGGGTCGAGCGGCGGGCGCTCGGCCAGGCAGCGGGCGTGCTCCTCGGCGGTCGCCGCGGTGGTGCGGGCGCAGCGCGGGGCGAAGGAGCAGCCGGGGGCGGGGGTGAGCAGCGAGGGCGGGCTGCCGGGGATGGCCCGCAGCGGGGCGTCGTCGGAGTCGTCCAGGCGCGGCAGCGAGTCCAGCAGCCCGCGGGTGTACGGGTGCGCGGGTGCGGCGAACAGCCGTTCCGCCGGGGCCTGTTCGGCCGCCCGGCCGCCGTACATGACCAGCACTTCATGGGCGACCCGGGCGACCACGCCCAGGTCGTGGGTGATCATCACGACGCCGAGCCCGCGGTCCTGCTGGATCCGGGCGATCAGGTCGAGGATCTGCGCCTGGACGGTGACGTCCAGCGCGGTGGTGGGCTCGTCGGCGATCAGCAGGTCCGGTTCGCAGGCGAGCGCCATGGCGATCATGACGCGCTGGCGCATGCCGCCGGAGAACTGGTGCGGGTACTCGTCGACCCGGCGGGCCGGTTCCGGGATGCCGACCTCGGCGAGCATCTCGACGGCCCGGGCCCGGCCGGCCTTGCGGCCCGCCCGGAAGTGCACCCGGTAGTGCTCGGCGATCTGTTCGCCGACGGTGTAGAAGGGGTGCAGGCTGGACAGCGGGTCCTGGAAGACCATGGCGATCCGCCGGCCCCGGACGGCGCCCAGCTCCCGCTCCCCCAGGCCGGTCAGCTCCCGTCCGTCGAGCCGGATCGAGCCGGAGACGGCGGCGCCGCGGTGCAGGCCCATCAGGGCCAGCGAGGTGACGGACTTGCCGCTGCCGGACTCGCCGACCAGGCCGAGGGTGCGCCCGGCCTCAACGGTGAAGGAGATGCCGTCCACGGCCCGGACGGTGCCGCGCGGGGTGTCGAAGGCGACCTTGAGGTCCTCGACCTCCAACAGGCTGGCCATCAGTACCTCACTCTCGGGTCGACGTACGCGTAGAGCAGGTCGACCAGCAGGTTCGCGACGACGATGAAGAAGGCCGCGAGCAGGGTGACGCCGAGGATCACGGGCTGGTCGGAGCGGGCCAGGCCGTCGTAGAACAGCCGGCCGACGCCGGGCAGGCCGAAGATCGACTCGGTGATGACGGCCCCGGCCAGCAGCCCGCCGAGGTCCATCCCGAAGATGGTCAGGATCGGTGTCGTCGCGGAGCGCAGCCCGTGCTTGACGGTCACCGTGCGCGGCGGCAGCCCCTTCGCCCGGGCGGTGCGGATGTACGGCTCGGCCATCGCCTCGATCATCGAGGTGCGGCTCTGCCGGGCGTACATGGCGGCGTACAGCAGGGCCAGGGCCGTCCAGGGCAGCAGCAGGTTGGTGGCCCAGTCGAGCGGGCCGTCGGTGAACGCGTGGTACGAGGGGTAGGGCAGCAGCCCGGCCGTGCGGACCACGCCCCAGATCAGCATGATCGAGGTGAAGTAGACCGGCAGCGAGGCCGCCCCGACCGAGAGCACCATCAGGGCCCGGTCGGTGAAACCGCCCTTGCGCAGCGCCGAGGTGACGCCCGCGCCGAGGCCGAGCAGCAGCCAGAGCACGGCCGCGCCGAGGGCGAGCGAGACCGAGACCGGCAGGCGGTCGGCGAGCAGGTCCCGGACCGGCAGCCCGTACTCGTAGGAGTAGCCGAGGCAGGGGAAGCCGCAGTGCACGGCGCTCGGGCCGGTGCCGTAGTCGCGGCCCGCGAAGATGCCGGTCAGGTAGGTGGCGAACTGGTCCCAGACCGGCTTGTCCAGGCCCATCGCCGCCTTGACGTCGGCGAGCCGTTCGGGGCTGCAGGTCTTGCCGCAGGCGGCCGCGGCCGGGTCGTTGGGCAGCAGGTAGAAGATGGTGAAGGTGATGGCGCAGATGGCGAGCAGGATGCCGGCCACGCCGAGCAGGCGGCGGCCGAGGTAGAGGATCACGACCGGCCTCCGCGGGGGTCGGGGTGGCGGTTCACGAGCGGGCTCCCCGGGGGTCGAGGATGTCGCGCAGCGCGTCCCCGAGCAGGGTGAAGGCGAGCACGGCGAGGAACAGGAAGGCGGTCGGGATGAGGAAGTAGGTGGGGTCGGTCTCGTAGTGGGCGATACTCTCGGCGATCATCTGCCCCCAGGAGGGGGTGGGCGGGCGGACGCCCACGCCGAGGTAGCTGAGCGCGGCCTCGGTGGCGATCATGCCGGGGATCAGCAGCGTGGTGTACGCGATGACCGGGCCGGAGACGTTCGGCAGGATCTCCCGGGTGAGGATCCGCCAGGAGCGGGCGCCGCCGACCCGGGCGGCCTCGACGTACTCGCGGTGCTTGAGCGAGAGGGTCTGGCCGCGCACCACCCGGGCGATGCCGGGCCAGGTGAACAGGCCGATCACCAGGGTGATCAGCAGGATCCGGTTGACGTCCTTGGCCACCGACATCATCGCGATCATGAAGATCAGCGAGGGGAAGGACATCGTGAGGTCCATCAGCCGGGACAGCACGGCGTCGGTCCGGCCGCCGAAGTAGCCCGCCGAGACGCCGGCCAGGGTGCCGGTGACCACGACCACCGCGGTCGCGGTGAACGCGATCAGCAGCGACACCTGGCCGCCGTGCAGCACCCGGGCGAACAGGTCGCGCCCGGTGATCGGCTCCACGCCCAGCCAGTGCCGGGTGCTGATGCCGCCGAGTCCGCCCCTGGGCATGCCGCCCAGGTAGGCGTCCACGGCACGCTTGTCGAACTCCTCGGGGGACCAGCCGCCGAGCGCGCTCAGCGGGCCGGCCAGGGCGGCCGCCAGGACCAGCACGCCGACCGTGACCAGGCCGAACCGGGCCGAACCGCGGGCCCACAGCTGGTCCAGGACCAGCCGCCACGGCCCGCGCCCGGCCGCCACGGCGGGGCCCGCCGGCGCGCCCGCCGGCGCCGAGGGGGCTTCGGTGGTGGTGCTCATCGGGCCGCTCACTTGCCCTTGGCCGGGTCCTTGAGACCGACCACGGCCAGGTCGATCATCCCGGCGTAGCCCGAACTGCCGAACGCCCCGGCCACGTTGGTGCCGACCATGAGCGGGCGGCGCTGCCACATCAGCGGGACGGCCGGGGCCTTGCGCAGCAGGTCCTCGTCCAGCTGCTGCCAGGCCTTGTTGGCCTCGTTGACGTCCGGCATGGCCGCGATCGCGTCCATCCGGTCCATCGTGGCCTGGTCCCGGAACTGGCTGTAGTTGCCCTGGTTGCCCTTGTCCTTGATGGTGCGTCCGTCGAACAGGAACGGCAGGAAGGTCGCGGCGGAGGGGTAGTCCGGGCACCAGCCGTTGATGGTCAGCTCGGGAGCGTTCTTCGTGTCGCCGAGGGTGTCGGTGAAGGCGGACGGGTCCACGGTGTTGACGGTGACCTGGACGCCGGCCCTGGCCAGCGACTGCTGGATCGCCTCGGCCCGGGTCTTGTCGTTCTGCGAGACGGTCAGCCCGACCTTGAGGTCGCTCTTCCCGGCCTCCTTGAGCAGGGCCTTGGCCTTCTCCGGGTCACCGGCCGCCGGGATCTTCAACGGGTCGGCCGTGGCCCCGCCGGTGAGCGAGGGCGGCAGGAAGGAGGTCGCCACGTCGGCCATCGCCGGGCCGCCGAACGCGGTCACCTGGGCCTCCCGGTCGACGGCCCACATCATCGCCTCGCGCACCTTCGGGTCGTCGAAGGGCGCCTTGGCGGTGTTCAGGTACAGCATGTCCGTACAGCCGGTCCGCTCGGCCGCCATTCGGGCCTTGACGTCCGCCTTGGGCAGCACCTTGGCGACCGACTCGTGCTGCATCCAGGGCATGTTGAGGGCGTTGGCGTCGGCGCCCTCGCTGGCGATGATGCGGTCGTCCGCCTGGCCGCCCTTGATGCCCTCGGTGACCACGATCCGGTCCGGGTAGGCCTTGCGGACGGTGTCGGTGGCCTGGTCCCAGTGGGTGTTGCGGACCAGCACCAGCTGCTTGCCCCGGTCGTAGGTCTCGATCTTGTACGGGCCGGAGGAGAACGGCCGGGAGTCGTACTGGGTGCCCTTCTCCTGGGACTGCGGCACCGGGGCGAAGGTCGGCAGGGTGACGGTGTCCGAGAACTCGGCGACCGGGCGCTTGAGGTGGAAGACGATCGTCCGCTCGTCCGGGGTCTCGATGCTCGCCAGGTGCTCGCCGGTGAGCGGGCCCTTGTAGTTCTCGCCGCCGGCCAGGTACTGGATCGCGTAGTCCGGCCCGCCGGTGAGGTCCGGGGAGAAGGAGCGCTCGACGTTGTACTTGATGTCGGCGGACCTGATCGGGCTGCCGTCCTCGTACGTGAGGCCTTCCTTGAGGGTGAAGGTCCAGGTCTTGCCGCCGTCCGCGGACTTGCCCAGGTCGGTGGCGAGGTCCGGGACGATCTCGCTGCCGGCGGCCCCCGGCTCGGCCTTGAAGGTGGTCAGGGTGCGGTAGAGCAGCCGGGTGCCGAAGTCCATGTGCGGGACGGTCCAGTTGCGGGCCGGGTCGAGGTGGGCGAAGTCCTGGTTGGTCAGGACGGTGAGGGTGCCGCCCTTGGCCGGGGTGCCGCCGATGATCGAACCGCTCTCCGCGCCCGGGCCCTTGGTGCTGCTGGGGGCCGCGTCGCCGCCGGTGTCGCTCTTGTCGTTCTTGCAGGCCCCGAGGCCGAGGGTGAGGGTCGCCGCGAGGGCGGCGGCGAGGAGGGCATGGCTGCGCCTGGTCATGTGGCAACTCCGCTGTGGGGGGCCTGCATCGGTCAGCGGGGCCGGCTCTGGCCGCACCGCTGTGTGACCCGTAACATAGTAATGTGAAATTGCACTGCACAAGAGGTGGCGCCCGCCGTTACCCAGCTGTGTCCCACCAGCCCCAGCTCCCCACCCCCGCCTAGGAGTTCACCGGTGACCCAACCCCAGCCCCGGCTCGCCACCGGCAGCCACGACCTCCCGGTCTCCCCCGCCCTCGACGCCTTCATGGGCACCGCCTGGGCCGCCACCCCGCTCCCCGCCGACCAACGCGTCCCCGGCTACCCCGAGTTCGCCCGCCGCCGCGCCCGGCTCTCCGCCGCCTTCCCCGGCGAACGGCTGATCGTCCCCGCCGGACGCCTCAAGGTCCGCTGCAACGACCTCGACCACCGCTTCCGCCCGCACAGCGCCTACGCCTGGCTCACCGGCCTCACCGGCGAGGACCAGGCCGACCACGTCCTCGTCCTCGAACCGGCCGGCCCCGAGGGCCACGAACCCGTCCTCCACGTACGGCCCCGATCCCCGCGCAGCGGCGGCGAGTTCTACCGCGACCGGCGCTACGGCGAGTTCTGGGTCGGCCGCCGCCCCGACCTCGACGAGACCGCCCGGCTCACCGGACTGCGCACCGAACACCTCGACGACCTCGGCAAGTTGCTCGCCGGACCGCAGCCCCCCACCCGGGTGCTGGCCGGCACCGACGCCCTCGTCGACCGGGCCACCGGGCGCGGCTCCTTCACCCAGGACGACGAACTCGCCGCCGTGCTCTCCGAGTTGCGCCTGGTCAAGGACACCTGGGAGGTCCAGCAGCTGCAACTCGCCGTCGACCACACCGTCAGCGGCTTCGAGGACGTCGTCCGCGCCCTCCCCGCCGCCCTGCGCCACCACCGCGGCGAACGCTGGATCGAGGGCGTCTTCGACCTGCGCGCCCGCGCCGAGGGCAACGGCCCCAGCTACACCACCATCGCCGCCTCCGGCGCCCACGCCTGCGTCCTGCACTGGATCCGCAACGACGGCGCCCTCGACCCGGACGCCCTGCTGCTGCTCGACGCCGGCGTCGAGACCGACACCCTCTACGCCGCCGACATCACCCGCACCCTCCCGCTCAGCGGCACCTTCACCCCGGTCCAGCGCCAGGCCTACGAACTCGTCCTCGCCGCCCAGAGCGCCGGCATCGCCGCGCTGCGCCCGGGCGCCCGCTTCCGCGACTTCCACCGCGCCGCCATGCGGGTCATCGCCGAAGGCCTCGCCGACTGGGGCGTCCTGCGCGTCCCCGCCGACCAGGCCCTCGCCGACGACAACGGCCTGTACCGCCGCTACACCCTCTGCGGCAGCGGCCACATGCTCGGCCTCGACTACCACGACTGCGCCAAGGCCCGCGCCGACCACTACGTCGACGGCACCCTCGAAGCCGGCATGGTCCTCACCGTCGAACCCGGCCTCTACCTCCAGCCCGACGACGAGACCCTCCCCCTCGAACTCCGCGGCCTCGGCATCCGCATCGAGGACGACCTCGTCATCACCGAGGACGGCGCCCACCTGATGTCCAGCGCCCTCCCCCGCACCGTCCCGGCCATCGAATCCTGGATGGCCACCCTGCTCAGCTGAGGGCGCGGTCGAGGCGGACGATCAGGCCACCTTGATCGTCCGCTCCCCCTGCCGCACGGTGACCTCGACCTCGCCCCCGATGGCTGCGGCGTACGCCCGCAGGTTGTCCAGGCTGTCCACCTGCCCGTGCTCGATCTGCGACACCCGAGCCTGACTCACCCCGAGCAGCTCGGCCACGTGCTTCTGGGTGAGCCCGGCCTTGCGTCGCAGCTCGGCCAGCTCATGCCCGCGGATCTGCGCCAGCGTCTCCTGGCGCATTCGCGCCCGCCTCGCTTCCGCCTCCGGCGTCGCCAGCTCGGGAAACCGCTTCATGACCTCGGCCCGTACCTCTGTCCAACTACGCCCCTTCATCGGCGTGCTCCGTTCCGTTGCTCCTCGACGTAATCCGCGTAGCGCTTCTCCGCCAACGGGATCGACTCGTCGTACCACTCCGACCAACGACCTGATTTGTCACCCGCCACGAGGATGATGGCCTCCCGTTCCTGGTCGAAGACGAACAGCATGCGCACCTCACTGGCGCCCGAGGACCCAGGCCTCAGCTCCTTGAGGTTGTGCAACCGGCTGCGATGGATCCGGTCCACCGCAGGCCGCCCCAGGGTCGGGCCCTCATCGGCCAACAGATCCAAGGCCTCAAGGATGTTCTCAGCCGTTCTGGGGTCGTCCTCGCAGACCTGCAAGTACCACTCCTCGACCGGCGCCAAAAGTGTGATCTCCCACATGCGACCACATTAAGTTGTCCCTTATACGTTACCGCGCGCTTTCCCGCTCAATCCACCCCTGCGAGCGACAAGACGCCCGGTCCCGCGCGCGCCCGGCGCACTACCCCCGCGCGCTCCGCCAGAGGTCCGCCACGAGCTGCTCCGCCGGGCCGGTGGCGGCCAGGCGGTGGGCGGTGCCGGCCCAGAGGTGCATGGCGGCGGTGTCGGCGCGGCGGGTGGCGGCGGTGCGCAGGGGGGCGGTGAGGTGGTGCACCTCGGGGTAGGCGGGCGGGGCGTACGGGCCGTGGCGGTCGATGAAGGCGTTGCGCAGGCCGCGGGCGGGGCGGCCGGTGAAGGCGCGGGTGACCACGGTCTCCGGGAGTTCGGTGAGCGCGGCCCGGTGGGCCGCCGAGGCGCCGGACTCGTCGGAGCGCAGCAGCGCCGTCCCCAGCTGCACCGCCGCCGCCCCGGCCCGCAGCGCCGCCGCGACCGCCGGGCCGTCGCCCAGCCCGCCCGCGGCGATCAGCGGCAGCGGCGTCACCGCCCGTACGGCGGGCAGCAGTTCCAGCAGCGGCAGTTCCCCGGGCCGGTCCGTCACCCGGTGGGTGGCGCGGTGTCCGCCGGCCTCCGGGCCCTGCACGCACAGGGCGTCCATGCCGACGGCCTGCGCAGCCCGCGCCTCCTCCGGGCTGGTGACGGTGCCGACCTGCAGCGTGCCCGCCGCGCGCAGCGCCGCCGCCTCCTCGGCCGTGGGCAGCCCGAAGGTGTACGAGACGACCGGTACCGGGTCGGCCACCAGCGCGGCCAGCTTGGCCTCCCAGTCGTCCCGGTCCGGCCCGATCTCCTCCGGCAGCGCGACCCCCCAGCGCTCGGCCTCGGGCCGCAGCCGCTCCCGGTAGGCGGCGACGGCCGCCGGATCCCCGGGCGGGGCCGGCACGAACAGGTTCACCCCGTACGGCCGGTCGCTCGCCTTCCGCACCTCGGCGATCTGCTCGGCCATCGCGGCGGCCGACTTGTAGCCCGCGGCGAGGAACCCCAGCCCGCCGGCCCGGTTCACCGCGGCCACCAGCTCGGGGGTGGAGGTCCCGCCCGCCATCGGGGCGCCGATCACCGGCACGGCGAGGTCATCGAGACGGACGGTCATCGGGGCTGCTCCTCACGCGGCTGCGGGCACGGATCGCCCCCACCCTACGCCCGGCCGGCTCAGCGGATCAGCCCCCGCCCGCGCGCCTCCCGCACCGCCGCGGTGCGCGAGTCCACGCCCAACTTCGTGTAGATGTGCACCAGATGGGACTTCACGGTGGCCTGGCTCAGGTGCAGCCGCTGGCTGACCTGCTGGTTCGTCAGCCCGTCCGCGACCAGCCCGAGCACCTCGGTCTCCCGCGCGCTGAGCGCCGCGGCCGGCGTCCGCATCCGTTCCAGCAGCCGGTCCGCCACGCTGGGCGCCAGCGCGCTGCGGCCCGCCGCCGCGGCCCGGACCGCCTGGGCGAGTTCCTCCGGCGGCGCGTCCTTCAACAGGTAGCCGGTGGCGCCGGCCTCCAGGGCCGGCAGGGTGTCGGCGTCGCTGTCGTAGGTGGTGACCACCAGGACCTTCGGCGCGCCCGCCCGGGCGGTGATCGCGGCGGTGGCCTGGGCCCCGTTCATCGCCGAGCCGGGCCCGAACTGGAGGTCCATCAGCACCACGTCCACGCCCGGTCCGGCCGCCAGCTCGACGGCCCGCTCGGCGGTGGCGGCCTCGGCGACGATGGCGAAGTCCGGTTCGCTCTCCAGCACCGCCCGCAGCCCGGCCCGCACCACCGGGTGGTCGTCGGCGATCAGCAGCCGGATCACGGGCCGGCCTCCGGTGCCGGGGCGACGGGCAGTTGCACGGCCAGCGCCGTCCCCTCCCCGGGCGCCGACTCCACGGTGAAGCTGCCGCCGAGCGCCCGGGCCCGGGCCCGCATGGAGGGCAGGCCGAAGCCGCCTTCCCCGTCGGTGCGGCCGGCCACCGCCGCCGGGTCGAACCCGGCCCCGTCGTCGAACACGTCCAACGCCACCTCGCCCTCCATGTAGCTGAGTGTCACCTCGGCCCGCGAGGCCTTCGCGTGCCGCACGGTGTTGCCGAGCGCCGACTGCGCGATCCGCAGCAGCGCCACCTCCTGCGCGGCGGGCAGCCGCACCTGCTCACCGGAGACGTGCAGATGGACGGGCAGACCGCTGTGCGCCGTGGTGGTCGCGCACAGCCGCTTCAGCGCGACGGACAGCGGATCGCCGTCCAGCGCGGGCGGGGTGAGCGCGCGGACGAAGCGCCGGGCCTCGTCCAGGTTGTCCTGGGCGGCCTGCCGCGCCTGCTCGACGTACCCGGCGGCGGCCTCGGTGCGCTCGGGCAGTGCCCGCTGGGCCGCCCGCAGCAGCAGCTGGATGGAGCTGAGGCTCTGCGCGAGGGTGTCGTGGATCTCCCGGGCCAGCCGCTCGCGCTCGGCGAGCACGCCGGCCGCGTGGTGGGCGGCGGCGAGGTCGGCGCGGGCGGCGGTCAGTTCGTCGATCAGCCGGCGGCGTTCCTCGCTCTCCCGGTACAGCGCCTGGTAGCCGAGCACGGTGGCGGTGGCGACGGCCGCGCCGAGCAGCGGCCCGATGGCGGCGGCCGGGTTGAAGGCGTGCTGGTGGAAGGACCATCCGGCGATCGCCGCCGCGGCCGTCAGCGCGACCGCGGCCGGCCCGCTGCGCCGGCCGAGCAGGTGCAGTTCCAGGAAGTACAGCGGGAACGCCAGCCACACCCCGTCCTGGGTGGCGACCAGCACGCCCGCCCAGGTGACCCCGAGCAGGGCCAGCCAGAGCGCCGCGCCCCGGCGGGACCGGTGCACGGCGGCCAGCCTCGGCCCGACCGCGTACACGGCGGCCATCGCGGAGGCCGCGGCGCCCACGGCGGCCGGGTCCCCGCCCCGGGCGGCGAAGGCGGCCCGGGCGACGGCGAGCGCCAGCAGGCCCGCCACCAGCAGGTGCAGGCAGAGCCGGAGGACGAGGGCGACGGGAGTAGTTCTGGATCGTTCGGTCGCCATCCCTCCAGCCTAAGTTCCGGCCCGGTGCCCGGCATCAATCAAAAGGTTGAACTCCGCTTCTGCCCTTTGATGCCCAGGATGCAATCCCCGGCGCGATGCCCGCGGGCCCCCTGCTCGGCGACCGTGGGGGCATCGCTCGTTCCGTCCACCGCACCATCCACCCCACCGTTCCATCCACCGCACCATCCACCGCTCCGTCCACCGCTCCGCCCGCAGAAAGGCCCACCGTGTTCGTCGCCTGGAGGGATCTGGGGTTCGCCAAGGGGCGGTTCGCCCTGATGGGAACCGTCATCGTGCTGATCACCGTCCTGGTCGGCATGCTGTCCGGGCTGACCGCCGGACTCGGCCGGCAGAACATCTCCGCGATCAGCGGGCTGCCCGCCGACCACCTGGTCTTCGGCAAGCCCGCCGACGGGCAGGAACTCAACTTCACCGACTCCCAGGTCACCCCCGACCAATGGCAGGCCTGGGCGCGCGAGCCCGGCGTCACCTCCGCCCAGCCGCTCGGCATCACCACCACCAAGGCCGCCGCCGGACAGCGCACCGCCGCGCTCTCCGCCTTCGGCGTCCCCGACGGCTCCGACCTGGCCCCGCAGGGCGGCCTGATCGCCCCGGGCAGGGCGGTGCTCTCCCGGAGCGCCGCCGAGAAGCTGGGCGACCTCACCCCCGGCGCCGGCTTCACCCTCGCCGGGCACCCGCTGCAGGTGGCCGCCGTCGACGGCGACGCCGCCTACAGCCACACCCCGGTGATCTGGACCAGCCTCGCCGACTGGCAGCAGTTCGCCCCCGGCGGCACCGGCCACGCCACCGTCATCGCCCTCCACACCGCCGCGGGCGCCGACCTCGCCGCCGCCGACGCCCACCACGGCACCGTGACCCGCACCCGGGACGACGCCCTCGCCGCGATCGGCTCGTACACCTCCGAGAACGGCTCCCTCCAGCTGATGCGCGGCTTCCTGTTCGCCATCTCCGCCCTGGTCATCGGCGCCTTCTTCACCGTCTGGACGATCCAGCGCAGCGGCGACATCGCCGTGCTCAAGGCGCTCGGCGCCTCCACCCGCTACCTGCTGCGCGACGCCCTCGGCCAGGCGGTACTGCTGCTGGTGCTCGGTACGGCCGTCGGCACCGCGATCGCCCTCGGCGCCGGCTCGCTGATCGGCTCCGCCGTGCCCTTCGTCCTGGACGCCCCGACCCTGCTGCTGCCCGCCGTCGTCATGATCGCCCTCGGCGCGATCGGCGCGGCCCTGTCCATCCGGCGGATCACCTCCGTCGACCCGCTGACCGCCCTGGGGAGCGCCCGTTGAACGAGCGAAGCGAAGTGACCATCGAAAGGTGCGCGTGGGCGAATGCCCCCGCCGAGCGAAGCGAGGCGGGCGCATGAGCTTGGAACTCGACCGCATCACCCTGACCTACCCGGACGGCGACGGCCGGCTCACCGCCCTGGACGACGTCTCACTGACCGTCCCCAAGGGCACCCTCACGGCCGTCGTCGGCCCGTCCGGCTCCGGCAAGTCCAGCCTGCTGGCCGTCGCCGCCACCCTGATCGCCCCGGACTCCGGCCGGGTCGTCGTGGACGGCACCGACACGGCGGGCCTCGGCCGCGCCGAACTCACCGCCCTGCGCCGCACCCGGATCGGCATCGTCTTCCAACAGCCCAACCTGCTGCCCTCGTTGACGGCCGCCGAACAGCTCCAGGTGATGGCCCACCTCGACGGCCGCTCCCCCCGCAGCGCGCTCCCCCGCGCCCTGGAACTCCTGGACGCCGTGGGCCTGCGCGACCAGGCCGCCCGCCGCCCGCACCAGCTCTCCGGCGGACAGCGCCAGCGGGTCAACATCGCCCGCGCCCTGATGAACGACCCCACGGTGCTGCTGGTCGACGAGCCCACCAGCGCCCTCGACCACGAACGCGGCGCCGCAGTCCTGGAGTTGATCACCGAACTCACCCACCGCCGGGCGACCGCCACCGTCCTGGTCACCCACGACCGCACCCACCTGACCGCCGTCGACCAGATCGCCGAGGTCCACGACGGGAGGCTGACGGTACCGGCGGTCGCCTGATCTACTTCTTGGCGGCGAGCACGTCGTCCACCGCGAGCGTCACCGATGCCCCGATCGACTCCGGCAGGGTGAATGACTGCCCTGGGTGGTGGACGGCGTGCACCCGGTACTCGCCGTCCTGCGGATCGGTCAGCACCATGACCCGCTGGTTGGTCCGATCCACGATCACGTAGACCGGCACCCCAGCCATGGCGTATACGGTCGGCTTCCGCTTCAGATCGTCGCTGAGATTGGATGAGGTGACCTCCAGCACGAGCCGGAAGACTGCCGGGTCATAGCAGTTGTGCTCGATCAGTCGATCATCGCTGTGCGCATCAAGGATCGCCAGATCGGGGACTGCAAAGTCGGAGGTACCCCCCGGCAGCCAAATGCCCACACCCTGGAAGACCTCGGCGTCATCATCATCGAGCCCTGCGGCGAACAACAGGCGCATGAGCTTGGTCAGCGATCGGCTGTGCTTGATGTTCGGCGGCGGCGTCACGGTGATTTCGCTCCCGATGATCTCGACCCGGTAGCCGGGGAACTTCTCAGAGATCAGTTCAGCGGCCTCGAGCAGCGTCGGCTGCTCCATGGGCTCTTCCACTGCTGCGGCGGACATGGAATTCCTCCTGGCTGCCGATGTCGGGAACATCATCGTAGAGCTCGGGCGCCTTCCAGCACCCATTCCCCAATTCTCACCCGAACGGGTGGTTTAGCCCCCTACCGAGCCCGGAGCCGCAGGCCCGGGCGCTCCGCCTCGGCCTCCTCCTCCTGGCCCGCCCAGAGCGAGCGGACGTGGCTGAGGTGGCGGGTCATGCAGGCCTCGGCCGCCTCCGCGTCGCCGCTCAGCATCAGGTCGAGCAGCTCGACGTGCTCCTCCGCCGAGGAGACCAGCTGCCCCAGCTCGTCCAGCCGGGTCAGCCCGTACAGCCGGGAGCGCTTGCGCAGGTCGCCGACGACCTCCACCAGCCGGGCGTTGCCGGCCAGCCCGAGCAGGTCGAGGTGGAACTGCCGGTCCGCCTCCAGGTAGCCGATCAGGTCGTGCTTGCGCGCCGCCGCGACGATCGCCTCGGCCTCGGGGCGCAGCCGCTCCAGCTGCTCCTTGGTGGCGGTGCGGGTGATCAGGCCGACGGTGGGGACCTCGATCAGGGCGCGGATGCCGGTGTAGTCGTCGAGGTCGCGCTCGGTGAGTTCGGTGACCCGGAAGCCCTTGTTGCGGACGGCCTCGACCAGGCCCTCCCGGGCGAGGTCGAGCATGGCCTCGCGGACGGGGGTCGCGGAGACGCCGAAGTCGGCGGCGAGGGCGGGGGCGGAGTAGACGACGCCGGGGCGCAGTTCGCCGGAGATCAGGGCCGCCCGGAGCGCGTGGGCGACCTGGTCGCGGAGCCGCTCCTGCACGGAGATCAGGGTGCGGGACTTGAGCTCGGCCATGGTGTTCCTCCGGTGGGTGCAGAACACCAGCGTACAATGTCACGTTACGTTGAGCGTGCAACAAGCCGGGAATCCGAACAGCCTGTCACGGTCGCCGCCGCCGACGTTCATGGTGGCAGCGACCACCGGTCGGCACAACGGTCGACGCCACACCGGCGACCGCCGGAACACCCTGGACGAGCGGACGGACGGAGACACCGGGACATGGGCATCGAGATCGCCCTGCACGACGGCCGGCCCAGCGCCGGCCGTACCGCCCCCGCCCTGCTGCACCTGTCCACCGGCCACGGCCCGGCCCTCGCCGCCGCCCTCGCCGCGCACACCCGGCCCGCCGACCACCGGCTCGCCCGGATCGACCCGTACGGCGACACCCACTTCAACGAGCAGGACGCGGCCGCCGCCTTCGAGGAGGCCACCGCCCTGCTCGCCCGCTGCACCACCGAACCGCAGCGGGCGGCCGTCCGCGACCTGCGCAACCTGCTCGCCAACTGCGCCGCGATCCCGGGGAGTTGGCTCAGCCTCTACGGGGACTGAGGCGACGACGGCGCCCCGGCCTGGTACACCTCCGCCGCCACCGCCAGGTCCTCCCAGGCCATCCCGACGCTCTTGAAGAACCGCGGCCGCCCCTGCGGCAGCAGCGCGTCCCCGCGCAGCAGCTCGGCCAGGTTCCACACCTGCCGCCGCCCGAGCGCGCCCGCCAGCAGCAGGTCCCCGGCCTCCCGGGCCGCGACGGCCCGCGCCTCCACGTACAGTTCGGCCCGCCCGACCAGCACCTCGTCCACCTCCCGGGCGTCCGGCTCGTGCGAGCCGACCGCCGCGACGGCCGCGTGATCGGGCACCAGCGCACCGTCGAACAGCGGGGTGCGCGCGGTCGTGCAGCAGACCACCACGTCCGCCCGACCGACCGCCTCCGGCCCGCCCGTCGAGGCGGTCAGCCCGAGCGCCCGCCCGTACTCGGCCAGCGCGGCCGCCCGTCCGGCGTGCCGCGCCACCACGGTGAGCCGCCGCAGCGGCCGCACGGTGAGCAGCGCGTCCAGGTGCCCGTAGGCCTGCGGCCCGGAGCCGAACAACACCACGTGTTCGGCCTCCGGGACCGCGAGCCGCGCCAGCGCCGCCGCCGTCACGGCGGGCGTGCGCAGGGCGGTGAGGGCCGCGCCGTCCAGCAGCGCCAGTGGCTGGAGCGTCGGCCCGTCCAGCAGCAGGTAGCTGCCGGTGATCCGGGGCAGTCCGCGCGCGGGGTTGGCCGGCGCCACCCCGGCGATCTTCACCCCGGCGTACGGCCCGGCGGCGGCGGGCATCAGCAGCAGCTCGCCGGCGGGCACCAGTACGGCCGACCGGGCGGGCGCCGCCTCCGGGTCGAGCCCGTCCAGCAGCACCCGCTCGATCGCCCGCACCGCCTCGGCGGGCCCGATCCCGCCGGTGCCCGGCACGGTGTACTGGAGCGGCTCAGCCCCCGCGCCGGGCAGCTCATCAGGGGTCACGGCATCAGGGGTCACGGCATCGGGCGTCACGGCATCGGGGGTCACAGCGTGAACCCCGGCGCGTCCCCGGGCTCCAGCACGAACAGGTGCTCCCCGGTGCGGTACGCCGTCCCGCCGACCTCGGTGACGACGCCCTCCCCCAGCGGGTCGCCGCCGCCCACCACCCGCCCGGTGAACACGGTGCCGATGACGGACTCGTGCCGCAGCTCCTCGCCCGGCGCGATCCGCCCTTCGGCGGCGAGCACCGCGAGGCGCGCGGAGGTACCGGAGCCGCACGGCGAGCGGTCGATCTGCCCGTCCGCGAACACCACGACGTTCCGCTGGCTCAACACCCCCTCCTCCGAGGGAAGTTCGTCGTACAGCACGACCCCGTACACCCCGGAGAGCCGCGGGTCGGTCGGGTGCGCGACGGCCTCCGACCCGGCCAGCAGCGCCCTGATCTCCCGCCCCGCGGCGACGAGTTCGGGCAGCAGCCCGGGCTCGACGGCGAGCCCGAGGGCCGCGGCCGGCACCGAGGCGTAGCACGCCCCGGAGTGCGCCACCGCGACCTCGACCGTCCCCCGCGAGGTCTCGACCGGCAGCTTCAAGGCGCTGACCCGGCTCGGCACGTTGCGGAAGGTGACCCCGGTGGTACGCCCGCCGCTGCGCCGCACCAGGGCGGTGACCCGCCCGGAAGAAACGTCGATCCGCACCCGGGCCACGCCGTCCGCGGGGGCCGGGACCAGCCCGGAGTCCACGGCCCAGGCGCCGAGCGCGATGGTGCCGTGCCCGCAGGCGGTCGAGTAGCCGTCCTTGTGCCAGAACAGCACGCCCAGGTGGGCCTCGTCGTCGTCCGGCGGCACCAGGAACCCGCCGTACATCCCGGCGTGCCCGCGCGGCTCGTGGACCAGCAGCCGCCGGACCTCCTCCAGTGCGCTCGGCCGGGGCGCGGTCGCACTGCCGCCCGCGCCGATCGCGATGGCCCGCCGCTCGGCGACGCTGTCGCCGGGGATCGGGGGCACGCCGTCCAGCACGATCCGGAACGGCTCGCCGGCCGTGTGGTAGTCGACCGTACGGACGCACAGCACCGGCCCCGGCCCCGTGCCGGACCCCACCCCCGTCCCCGAGCCCGCTGCCCCGCCCGGCATCACAGCCCCCCGCCCGGCAGCACGCTGACCGTCCGGCCGACGGTGTAGAACTCCAGTGCCGCCCGGCCCTGTTCGCGCTCCCCGTGGGCCGCGCCCTTGGTCCCCCCGAACGGCAGGTGGAAGTCGACGCCGCTGGACGGGGCGTTGACCCGGATCATGCCCGCGTCCAGCCGGTCGGCGACGGCCAGCGCCGCGTCCAGGCTCCGGGTGTGCACCGAGGTGGCCAGGCTGTGCGGGGTGTCGTTGGCGAGCGCGACAGCCGCGTCCAGGTCGGCCGCCGCGTGCAGCACCGCGACCGGTCCGAAGAACTCCTCGCGCGCCAGCGGGTGTTGCGGGGGGACGTCGGCGAGCAGGGTCGGCTCGACGTACCAGCCGGCCCGGTCGGGCGCGCTCCCGCCGACCAGCACGCTCGCCCCGTCCGCGACGGCCGACTCGACCGCCGCCACCAGCCGCTCCCGCGCGTCGGCGCCGATCACCGGCCCGCAGACCGCGTCGTCCACCGCCGCCAGCGCCTTGACCAGGGCCTCGCGCAGCGGCTCGTACGCCGTCCCGACCGCGATCACCCGGCTGGTGGCCGTGCACTTCTGTCCGGCGTACCCGGCGATCGCGGCCGCGATGTGCCCGGCGGCCAGCTCCACGTCCGCGTCCGGCAGCACCAACGCCGCGTTCAGGCCGCCGAGTTCGGCCTGCACCGGCACCCCACGCCCGGTGGCGGCCAGGACCACGGCCCGGCCGACCCCGGTGGAGCCGGTGAAGGAGACCACGTCCGCCGCCGCGACCAGCGCCGCCCCCTCCTCCGCGCCGCCGGGCAGCACCGCGAGCACGTCCGGGGGCAGCACGGCCGAGGCCAGCTCGGCCAGCCGCAGCGCGCACGCCGTCGCCTCCGGCGCGGGCTTGAGCACCGCCGTGTTGCCGACCGCCAGCGCCGGCGCGGCCTTCCAACTCGGGATCGCCAGCGGGAAGTTCCACGGCGCGATCAGCCCGGCCACCCCGTGCGGGCGGCGCCGGGTGAACAGCAGGCCCGGCCCGGCGGCGGTCTCGTGCACCGCACCGGACGGCTCGTACGGCGCCTGGGCGTAGTAGCGCCAGATCGCCGCCGTCCGGGCGACCTCCCCCCGCGCCTCGGCGAGCGGCTTGCCGACCTCGCGCACGATCAGCGCGGCGAGTTCCTCGGCGTGTGCCTCGACCGCCTCGGCGATCCGGCCCAGCGCGGCCGAGCGGGCGCCGGCGCCGGCCGCCAGCCAGCCGTCCTGGGCCGCCCGGGCCCGCCCGACGGCGGCCCGCACGGCCTCGGCGCCGGGTGCCTCGACGGCGACCACCAGGTCGGTCGGGTCGGCGGGGTTGTACGAGGTGATGGTCACAACTAGCAGCCCTTCAAAGCGCGTTCGGGAGGGAGCGTCAGAGCAGGAAGCCCGCCGGGAACGGGTCGTCCGGGTCCAGGAAGTACTGGGCGGTGCCGGTGATCCAGGCCCGCCCGGTCACGGTGGGCACCACGGCCGGCCGGCCGGCCACCTCGGTCTCCTCGACCAGCCGCCCGGTGAAGGTGGTCCCGATGAAGGAGTCGTTGCGGAAGTCCCGCCCCAGCGGGAGTTCGCCGCGCGCGTGCAGCTGGGCCATCCGGGCCGAGGTGCCGGTGCCGCAGGGCGAGCGGTCGAACCAGCCGGGGTGGATGGCCATCGCGTGCCGGGAGTGCTCGGCGGTGGAGCCGGGGGCGAGCAGCTGGACGTGGTGGCAGCTGTGGATGGAGGGGTCCTCCGGGTGCACCGGCCGGTCGGGGCTCGCGTTGATCGCGTCCATCAGGGCCAGGCCGGCGTCCAGGATGTCCTGCTTGCGCTCGCGCTCGAACGGCAGCCCGAACTCGGCGAGCGGCAGGATGGCGTAGAAGTTGCCCCCGTACGCGAGGTCGTAGCCGATGGTGCCGTGGCCGGGCACCTCGATCTTGCGGTCCAGCGCGACGGAGTACGAGGCGACGTTGCGGATGGTGACGGCCTTGGCCGCGCCGCCCTCCACCCGCACCTCGGCGACCACCAGTCCGGCGGGGGTGTCCAGCCGTACCGTGGTGACCGGCTCGACCACCGGCACCATCCCGGTCTCGACCAGCACGGTGGCGACGCCGATGGTGCCGTGCCCGCACATCGGCAGCAGCCCGGAGACCTCGATGTAGAGCACCCCGAAGTCGGCGTCCGGCCGGGTCGGCGGCTGGAGGATCGCGCCGCTCATCGCGGCGTGCCCGCGCGGCTCGTACATCAGCAGGGTGCGGAAGTGGTCCAGGTGCTGCTGGAAGTGCACCCGGCGTTCGGCCATGGTGGCGCCGGGGATGACGCCGAAGCCCCCGGTGATCACCCGGGTCGGCATGCCCTCGGTGTGCGAGTCGACGGCGTGGAACACGTGACGGCTGCGCATTCCGCACAACTCCTCTGACGAAGCGGTTGGTGGAGGCCGGCTGCCCGCACAGCCGGCCGTACGACGGGTGGTGCCGGTGGTGCCGGTGGCGCCGGTGGCACCGGCGCGTGTCGGGCAGGCCCTACGCGAGACCCTCCGCGAGGGCCTTCTCGGTGGCCGCGCGCACGGCCGCCTCGATCTCCGGCTCCAGCGGCTGCCGCGGCGCCCGGACCGGCCCGCCGGGGCGTCCGGCGATGTCCATGGACAGCTTGATGGCCTGGACGAACTCGGTCTTGGAGTCCCAACGCAGCAGCGAGTGCAGCGACTTGTAGAGCGGCAGCGCGGTCTCCAGGTCGTGCCCGACGGCCGCGCGGTACAGCGCCGCGGACGCCTCGGGCAGCGCGTTCGGGTACCCGGCGATCCAGCCGACGGCCCCGGCCAGCGCCAGCTCCAGCAGCACGTCATCGGCGCCGATCAGCAGGTCCAGCCCGGGCGCCAGCTCGGCGATCTCATAGGCCCTGCGGACGTCCCCGCTGAACTCCTTGACCGCCACGATCGAGCCCTCGCCGTGCAGTTGGGCGAGCAGCGCGGGCACCAGGTCGACCTTGGTGTCGATCGGGTTGTTGTACGCGACGACGGGCAGCCCGGCCCGGGCGACCTCCGCGTAGTGCGCCCGCACCGAGGCGTGGTCGGCCCGGTAGGCGTTGGGCGGCAGCAGCAGGACGGAGCCGGCGCCGGCCTCCGCGGCCTGCTCGGCCCAGCGGCGGGACTCGGCGCTGCCGTAGGCGGCGACCCCGGGCATGACCCGGGCGCCGTCGCCGGCCGCCTCGACCGCGACCTCGACGATCCGGGTGCGTTCCTCGGCGGTGAGCGTCTGGTACTCGCCCAGCGAGCCGTTCGGGACGACGCCGTCGCAGCCGGACTCGATCAGCCAGCGGACGTGCTCGGCGTAGGCGTCGTAGTCGACGGAGAGGTCCGGGCGCAGCGGGATCGTGGTGGCGACCATGATGCCGCGCCAGGGGCGGGTGGTGTCGTGCGGGGTGATGGACACGTTGGGCTCCTTGGTGAGGTGTGACATTTTATAAACAGTGACAGGCCGGAGACAAGGGTCCCCGCCCGAGACGTTCCGACGGATCGGGCCCGACCCACTCCGCCGAACCGGGCCTACTCCCCCGGGCCGGCCGCCAGCTGCGAGAGCGGCACCGGGCAGGCCATCGGCCGCCGGTCCGCCCCCGGCTCCGCCGCGCCGGACAGCCAGGCCACGGCCGGACCGCACATCCGCCCCTGGCACCAGCCCATCCCCGCCCGGGTGAGCAGCTTGACGGTCCGGGGATCGCCCGCGCCCAGCTCCTCCACCGCTTCCGCGATCCGCGCGACCGGCACCTCCTCGCACCGGCACACGTCGGTGTCCGGCCGCAGCCACCCGGTCCAGCCGGGCCCGGGCCGGTGGGCCGCCGCCATCAGCGCGGCGAACTCCCGCAGCCGGGCCCGGCGGCCCAGCAGCGCCCGCCCGGGCAGCACCCCGGCGACCGCGTGCGCGGCCAGCTCCCCCTCGGCGAGCGCGAGGTCCGCACCGCCGACGCCGTTGGTCTCCCCCGCGGACCACAGGCCCGGGACGGTGGTGCGCAGCCGGGCGTCGACCCGCAGCGCGACCGCGCCGTCCGGCCCGGTGCGGGTGTCCGCGCCGAGTTCGGTGGCCAGGTCGATCTGCGGCAGCAGCCCGTGGCCGACGGCGAGCGCGTCGCAGGCGATCCGCCGCTCGGTGCCGGGCAGCGGCCGCCAGTCGGCGTCCAGCCGGGCCACGGTGACGCCGGTGACCCGGTCCGTCCCGTGCGCCTCGACCACCGCGCTGCGCGGCCGCAGCCGTACACCGTGCCGCAGCAGCGCGCCGCCGTGCCCGGCGCCCTCGACGAGCTTGGCGGGGACGGCCGCCAGCACGTCGGGGCGCCGGGCGTACCCGAGGTAGCCGCTCGCCTCGACCACCGCCGGGACCTCGGCCCCGGCGGCGACCAGCGAGGAGGCCGCGGCGAGCAGCAGCGGTCCGCTGCCGGCCACCACGATCCGCCGGCCGGGCAGCACCAGCCCGGCCTTGAGCATGGCCTGGGCGCCGCCCGCGGTGACCACCCCGGGCAGCGTCCAGCCGGGGAAGGGCAGTTGGCGCTCGTACGCGCCGGTGGCGAGCAGCACCGCCGCGGCCCGGAGGGTGGCCCGGTCGGCGGCCTGCGGGCCGCGGGTGACGTGCAGGGCGAAGCCGTCGGCGGTCCGCTCCAGCGCCCACACCTGGTGCCCGCCGCGGAAGTCGGCCCGCGGGTGGGCTTCGAGCCGCGCGGCCAGCCCGGCGTACACCGGCCAGCGGTGGTGCAGGCGGTCCGGGCGGCTCGCGCCCAGTCCGGGCGCCGGGTGCCGGTAGTACTGCCCGCCGGGCCGGTCCGCGCCGTCCAGCAGGACGCAGCGCAGCCCGAGGTCGGCGGCGGTGACGGCGGCGGCCAGCCCGGCCGGCCCGGCCCCCACCACGGCGAGGTCGTAGGCCGGCTCGCAGCGCCCGGTCGACCCCACGCCCTCGGACGGCCCCAGGCCCTCGGACGACTCGGAGCCCTCCGACGACTCGGAGCCCTCGGACGACTCGGCACGCTCAGACGGCGAGATCGGCACGGCCGTGGCCCTCCTGACTGGTGACGACGGTCCCGGGCTCGGCCGGCAGCAGGCACAGCCGCTGGTTGGCCCGGCCGTCCACCGTGGCCAGGCAGTCGAAGCAGGCGCCGATCCCGCAGAACGCCCCGCGCGGCCGCCCGCCGGTCCGGGTGGTGCGCCAGGCGAGCACGCCGTCGGCCCAGAGCGCGGCGGCGATCGACTGCCCGGGCAGGGCGCGGACGGCCCGCCCGTCGAACTCGATCAGGTGCCCGGGCCCGGGGTCGGCCCCGACCAGCCCGGCAGGGGTTCGGCGACGCGTCACCGGCTTCTCCATTCCGTCGTCCAGCTCATCCGATCCGATCCGTCCACGGCCCGGCCCACACCCACGCCCGTCACCCCGCCCACGCCCGTCACCCCGCCGGGAACCGGTCGGCCCGGAACGGCGCGAGGTCCAGCTCCGGCCGCTTGCCGGTCAGTTGCTCGGCGATCAGCAGCCCGGTGGCGGGCGCCAGCCCGATCCCGGCCCCCTCGTGCCCGCAGGCGTGGTAGAGCCCCGGCACCCGGGGGTCCTCGCCGATCGCGGGCAGGTGGTCCGGCAGGTAGGGGCGGAAGCCCCGGTAGACGCGCATCACGGTGACGTCCGCGAGCACCGGGAACAGCTCCGCGGCCTGGACGGCGAGCCGGCGCAGCACCTCCTGGGAGAGGGTCCGGTCGAAGCCGACCCGCTCCCGGCTGGCGCCGATCAGCACCGGTCCGCCCGGGGTCCCCTCGACCACGGCGGAGGTCTGCAACCCGGCCGAGCCGCTGGCCACGTCCGCCACGTAGTCGGCGGCGTAGACCTTGTGCCGGACGATCCTGGGCAACGGCTCGGTGACCAGGACGAACCCGCGCCGGGGCAGCACCGGCAGGTGCGCCCCCGCCAGCGCGGCCAGTTCGCCGCCCCAGGTGCCGGCGGCGTTGACCACCGCGGGGGCGGCCAGTCGGCGCCGGGCGGTCCGTACGCCGCGCACCGCGCCGTCCGGGCCGCGCTCCACGGCCGTCACGTCCTCCCCGGTGATCAGTTCGGCGCCCGCCCGGCGGGCCTCGCGCAGCAGGTGGGCGGCGGCGAGCGCGGGCTGCACCTGGGCGTCCTGGGGGTAGTGGTAGCCGCCCGCGAGCCCGGGGGCGAGGTGCGGCTCCAGCTCGCGCAGCCGCTCGGCCGGGACCTCCTCGGCGCTCACCCCGGCGGCGGTCTGCCCGGCGGCGAAGGCACGCAGCGCCTGCTGTCCGGCCTCGGTCGAGGAGACCACGACGCCGCCCTTGGGCTCGTACTCCACGGCCGGGCCGAGCTGTTCGGCGAGTTCGCGCCAGAGCCGGGTGCTGAGCAGGGCGAGGTCGAGTTCGGGCCCGGGTTCCTTGTCGGAGACCAGCAGGTTGCCCTCGCCCGCCCCGGTGGTGCCACCGGCGACCGGCCCGCGGTCGACGACGGCGACGGCGAGTCCGGCCCGGGCGGCGTAGTAGGCACAGGCGGCGCCGACGACTCCGGCGCCGACCACGACGACGTCCAGTGGAGGTGTCCAGGTCTTCAGCACGCCAGTAATATGTCACATGCCATCTGCTCTGCCAAGAGTCCCTCGACCTTCCCGGGAGAGCCTCCGGAACGGCAGACGGCCCCGGCCCCCGCACGAAGCGGGAACCGGGGCCACGGCCCGATCACTCACCGGCTCAGGTGATGTCGTCCATCTGCTCACGCCGTGCGCCCGGCACCGGAGCGGCGCCCGCCGCCGGCGTCGCCGAGGCCTCGACCGTCTCCGTACCCGCCACCGGCTGCACCGCGAGGTCCACCTCGGAGGCCTCCTCGTCGTCCAGCTCGGCGTCCGGGTCGTTCCGGCGCTTGCGCCGGTCGTTCATGATCGAGATGCCCACCGCGATGAAGTACAGCGCCCAGATCGGCGCGGCCAGCGCCAGCATGCTCAGCGGGTCGGCGCTAGGCGTCGCGAAGGCCGCGAACACCGTGATGCCCATGACCATGCCGCGCCACCAGCCGAGCAGCCGCTTGCCGGTGACCATCCCGACCTGGTTCATCATCACCAGCAGCAGCGGGAACTCGAAGGCGAGGCCGAAGACCAGCACCATCCGGGTCGCGATGTCGAGGTAGTCCTCGGGCGGCAGGATCGGCGTGGTGTTGTTCGGGGTGAACGAGATCAGCACGTCGACCGTGGTCGGCAGCACCAGGATCGCCACGGCCACACCGGCCAGGAACAGCGGCGCCCCGCAGAGCATGAAGACGACCGCGTACTTCTTCTCGTGCCTGTGCAGGCCGGGCGCCACGAAGGCCCAGACCTGGTACAGCCAGATCGGCACGGTCCCGACCACGCCGGCCGTCAGCGAGACCTTCAACATCCAGGTGAAACCGGCGGTCAGACCGATGTTGGAGACCTGGGCGCACTTGCCGTGGTACTGCCCGGCGGTCTCCACGGTGCAGCGCGGCAGCGGCTGCAGCAGGAAGTCCTCGATCTGCTTGTGGTAGATCGCCGCGATGACGGTGATCACCAGGATCGCCAGGACCGACTTGACCACGCGGTTGCGCAGTTCCCGCAGGTGATCGGCGAGGGCCATCCGCCCCTCAGGATCCTTGGGCGCCTTCTGCGGCGCCTTGGAGAGCTTGCTCAACCCCGGTCCTCAACTCGTGCGTCGAGGCCCGCCGGTCGACGGGCCTCCGTGGTCGCTCGCGGCACCCGTGCCGCGTACCTCGGGTACGTCACGCGCGCCGCGCTCAGTGCGGGCGCTCGCCGCCGGGCACACCCGGGGCGCCGGGCGCGGGCTCGACGATCCGGGCCTCCGGCTGCGCCGAGACCTGCGGCGAGCCCTGCTGCGGCGAGCCCTGCGCCGAGACCTGCTGCGGCGCGGACGGCCGGACGGCCGACGCACTGCCCTCCGGCTCGTCCTCCGAGCGCATCGCCCTGGCCTCGCTCTTGAGGATCCGCAGCGACTGCCCCAGCGAGCGCGCCAGGTCGGGCAGCCGCTTGGCCCCGAACAGCACGACGGCAACCACCACGACCACCACGATCGCGGTCATCGAGAAGCGCATGCGCCGACCACCTTCAGCATCAGCGGCCCGACAGGCCGCCCGCCGCGGATGGTAACCGCTGCGGATGACGCCCCGACGACGGCCGCCCGAACAGGACAGCGGCCCCGACCGGCAGGACTGGAGCCACTGAGAGCGTAACCCGCCCTCACCTCCGGACAGCAGCCCCCGTACCGCCGATGACCCGGCCGTGCTATCGGGCGGGAACGGCCTCGGCCAGCTCCCCCGCCGCCTCGGCCAGCGCCCGGGACGCCGCGTCCACGCCCTTGGCCAGCGCCCGGACGTCCAGCCAGAGCCGGATCGCGAGGACCCCGAGGACCAGCAGGCCCGCGGTGGCGAGCAGGACGGCGGCGACCAGCATCCAGGACATGCGCCCCACCCTATACGGGGGTCACCCCTCCGCCGGGACGAGCCGCATGGTGCGCACCCCGGCCGCGGTGAGCGCCTCGACGATCTTCTCGCCGGCCGGTTTGCGGACCGCCGCCCCGCAGAGCGGGCAGCCGAAGCTGTAGTGCGCCTGCGCGGGAGTCCGGCCGAGGGTCAGCCGGAACTCCTCGGCCGGGAGCTCGACCTTCTCCCGGCACTGCGAGCAGTACACCTTGAATCTCGTCCCGGGCTCCACCGCTCAGTCCCGCCCCTCCCCGTAGGCGGCCAGCGCCTCCCGCGCGGCCGAGCGCGCCTGCTCGGCCGGCTCGGGCGGCGAGACGATCCGGCCGTCCCGGCCCAGCCGCAGCGCCAGCGGGCGCAGCTGGGAGGGGTCGGCGCTGCGCAGGGTGATCCGCAGCCCGCCGTCGGGCAGTTCCTCGGCCCGGTCGTGGGTGTAGTACTCGGCGACCCAGCGGCCGCCGGAGGAGACCTCGACCACCACCTCCGGGTCGTCGGCGGCCGGGTTGACCAGCCCGCCGCTGAGGTCGCGCGGCTCGCGCCGGGGCGGGTCGGCCGGGACGTCCAGGACGCGGATCTCGGCGACCCGGTCCAGCCGGAACATCCGGTGGTCCTCCGAGGTGCGGCACCAGGCTTCCAGGTAGGTGTGGCCCTCGGTGAGCAGCCGGATCGGGTCGACCTCGCGCTCGGTCATCCCGCCGCGCCCGTGCGAGTAGTAGCGCAGCCAGAGCCGGCGGCCCTCGCTGAGCGCGCGGTCGATGTCGGCGAAGACGTGGCTCTCGGCCTCGAAGGTCACGCCGACCCGGGCACTGCCCTCGGCGCTCTCCCCCGCGGCGTTCTCGATCTTGGCGACGGCCCGGGTGAGGGCCTCCCGGTCCCCGGCCCGCAGACCGGGCAGCCCGGCCACCGCCCGGGCGGCCACCAGCAGCGCGGTCGCCTCGTCGGCGGCCAGCCGCAGCGGCTGGGCCACGTCGTCGACGTTGTGCCACCAGATCCGCTCGCCGTCGGTGTCGATGTCGAGCAGGTCACCGCCGCGGAAGCTGGTGCCGCACATCGGCAGCACGTTGAGGTCGGCGATCAGCTCGCGCTCGCTGATCCCGAACGCGCGCGCCACCTCGGCGACCTCGGCCCCGGGCCGCTCGCGCAGGTAGGTGACCAGCGACAGCATCCGTCGCGTCTGGTCGATCGCATTGCTCATGCCCGAACGTCCTCCGTGTCCAGCCCCGCGACCGCCCGCAGCCGGTCGATGACATCCGCCCGCAGCTCCTCCGGGCCGAGCACCAGCACGTCGGGCCCGAACTCCGCGAGGTCGGCGCCCAGCCCGTTGCCGTACGGGATCTCCAGCTCGTCCCAGACCTCGTCGACCCTGGTGCTGCCGAGCGCCTTGGTGCGCAGCGGGAAGCCCGCGCCCCGGCGGACCCGGACGGTCGCGGTGGCGGTGGCCCCCTCACCGGCGAACTTGGCCACGGTGGCCCGGACGTCCACGTGCTCGGGCACGGTGCCCAGGAACGCCCCGCTCCTGGCCTTCACCTTGCCGGTGATCCGGCTGAGCCGGAACACCCGGGCGTCGCCGCGGTCCCGGTCGTACCCGGCCAGGTACCAGTGCCCGCGCCAGCACTCCAGCGCCCACGGCTCGACGCTGCGCTGCTCGACGGCCGCGGCACCGGCCTTGCGGTACTCGAAGGCGACCGGTCGGCGGTCCCGGGCGGCGGTGAGCAGCGGCTCGAACGCGGCCTCCCGGGCGGGGATGCGCGGCTCCAGGGCGGTCCGGCCCTCGGCCTCGGTGAACGGCACCCCGGCCGCGCGCAGCTTCTGCAGCGCGCCGCTGGCCGCGCCGGACATCTTGGCCTGCTGCCAGACCCGGGCGGCCAGGGTCAGCGCGGCCGCCTCCTCGGCGTCCAGCGCGATCTCCGGCAGCCGGTTGCGGTCGGCGCGGGCGAGGTAGCCCAGCTCACCGTCCAGCGTGCTCTCGTCGACGTCGATCACCAGGCCGAGCTCGCGCAGGTCGTCCTTGTCCCGCTCGAACATCCGGTTGAAGGCGTCCTCGCTGCTGTTCTGCCAGGCTTCGCGGTAGGCCTCGATGGATTCCCGCAGCTCCTTCTTGGAGAGCGGACGTCTGGTGTTCATCAGGCACAGGGCGAGATTCATCAGCCGCTCTGCCTTGGCGATCGCCATCGCTGACCCTTCCGGTGTGCCGCGCCGCGCGCGGGGTGCGCCAACCGGGCGATCCCACCCGGCGGGACCGACCGTACCGGTAGCGGTACGCACTGCAAAAGCCGCGTCCCGCGGCCGGTCCCCGGGAGCCGCCGTCCGGGCCCGGGAACGGCCTCGGGCCGGGCCCCCGAAGGGGTCCGGCCCGAGGTCAGCGCGGGCTCAGAGCGCCAGCAGGTCGACCACGAAGATCAGGGTCGAGTGCGGCGGGATGAGCGGCGACGGCGACTGGGCGCCGTACGCCAGGTGCGACGGGATGGTCAGCTCGCGACGGCCGCCGACCTTCATGCCCTTGACACCCTGGTCCCAGCCCTTGATGACCCGGCCGCCGCCCAGCGGGAAGCGGAACTCGTTGGGGCTCCGGTTCCAGCTCGCGTCGAACTCCTCGCCGGTCTCGAAGGTCACGCCGACGTAGCGGACGCTGACGTTCTGACCCGGCTTGGCCTCCTCGCCGTCACCGACGACGATGTCGCGGATCTGCAGCTCGGTCGGGGCGTCGCCGATCGGGAAGTCGATCTCGGGCTTCTCGTTCAGGTTCACAGCCATGGTCCCTCTTCTCACGTTCCCAAATTCCCTACACGACCAAGCGGCGGACACCCGTGCCGCGGTCCGTCCGGACCACGGTACGGGCGCCCGCCGCCCGCCGGGACGCGGCCACGCGGCCGCACCCGAAGGTCACACGCGCACCATTGTCCCCGAAAAGTCGATCAGCCCTGACCGGCGTCCAGGATGTCCACCACGAAGACCAGGGTCGCACCGGGCGGGATGTCGCCCTGGCCCTTGTCGCCGTAGCCCAGCGAGGCCGGGATCACCAGCTCGACCCGGCTGCCGACGGTCTGGCCCGTCAGCCCCTGGTCCCAGCCCTGGATGACCTGGCCGCCGCCGACCGCGAAGGAGAACGCCTGGCCCTTGCTGAGCGAGGAGTCGAAGACCTTGCCGTCCTTGGCCAGCGCGCCGGTGTACTGGACGACGACCTTCTCGCCCTTCTCCACCGCCGGCCCGGTGCCCTTGATCAGGACGTGGGTCTTCAGCTCGGTCGGGTCCTTGGCCCCGGCCACCGGGGTGATGTCGGCCGGCTTCTTGCCGTTGTCCTTGACCTGCGGGAAGTCCGCCGGCGGCGGGGTGACGGTGCCGCTGACCACCGCGTCGGGCGCGTTGGCGTTGCGGACGTCGATCACGAAGATCAGGTTGTCCTTCGGGCCGATCGACATGTCCGGCTTGCCCTGGGAGCCGAAGCCGGCCGCCGGCGGGGCCACCACCAGCAGTCGGCTGCCGGCCTTCTTCCCCATCACGGCCTGGTCCAGCGCGGGGATCAGCGCGTCGGTGCCGGCCTGGAAGATCTGCGGCTTGCCCTTGTCGTCGTACGAGCTCGGGATGTCCTTGCCGGTGTTCCAGTCCTTGGCGGTGTAGTCCACCGAGGTCCAGGAGTTCTTGTCCACCTTGGGGCCGTTGCCCTCGGACAGCACCTTCACCACGAAGGAGCCGTCGGAGGCCTCGCCCGGCACCTGGATCTCGGCCTTCTTGCCGAAGTCACCGGTGACGGTCGGCAGCACCTTGGCGCTGTCCTTGATCGGCGGCACCGGCTCGGCGGTCGGCGTGGGCGGCGCGGACTTCGTCGCGTCCGGCTGGGCGGCCGAGGCGGTGTCCTTCGACGAGTCCTTGTTCACCATGTACAGCGTGATGCCGCTGCCGACCAGCAGCACGGCGAGCACCGTGCCGAGGATCACGCCCAGCTTGCCGACGCCGGGCGGGTTCTCGTCGTACCCGGCCTCCGAGCTGTCGGCCTTGCGCACGTTGCTGGCGAAGATCTGCGGGGCCTCGTCGTCGTCCGACTTGGGCCCGGCCGCGCGCGGCTTGTCGCCGGGCTGCGCCCAGCCCGCCTGCTGCGCGAGGATCGCCGGGGGCACGACGATCGACTCGCGGTCCGCCGTGGCCTGCCCTCCCGGGCGGGAGGCGGCCGGGTCACCCGCAGAGCCGTCGTTCGCCGCGGTGCCGGCCGCGCCCGGGCTCGGCGTCTTCTCAGTCATGACTCCCCATCCATCTCGCCACGAGGTCTTCCAGGTCTGCGCCCGGCGTGGTGAGCGCCGGCCTGCCGCCGTACCCGTCCGCCCCGGACCCCGGCGCCGGGCGGCGCCTGCCACAGTGCGAGGGCAGTATGACAGCTCAGGATGAGGACGGACGCTTTGTTGTACGAGCGTCCGCCCAAGCGTACGGAATCCTCCCGGCGACTTCCTAGAGCGCCCGCTAGACCGCTTCGAGAATGTCGATCACGAAGACCAGCGTGGAGTTCGGCGGCACCGACCCCTGGGCCTGGTCCTTGTAGCCCAGGGCCGGCGGCACCACCAGCAGCACCCGGCTGCCCACGTTCTGCCCCACCAGCCCCTTGTCCCAGCCCTCGATCACGCTGCCGGTGCCGATCTGCACGGCCTGCGCCCCGCCGTGGGTCCAGGAGGCGTCGAACTGCTGCCCGTTGCTCCACAGCACCCCGGTGTACTGCACGATCAGGGTCTGCCCCGTCTTGACCTGCTTGCCCTCGCCCTTGATCAGCACGGCCTGCTGGAGGTCGGTGGGGGCGGCCTGCCCGGCCGAGACGGTGATCCCCACCGGTGCCTTCCCGTTGTCCTTGACCTGTGGCAGCGTCGCGGCGGGCTGGGTCATGTTCCCGGTCAGCGTGGAGTCCTGCGGCAGCGCCTCCACGATGTCCAGCACGAAGACCACGGTGTCGCCCTTGTTGACGCCCAGCTGGGTGGAGCCCTGCTCGCCGAAGGCGGCGGCCGGCGGGGCCACCACCAGCAGCCGGGTGCCCACCTTCTTGTCGATCACGGTCTGGTCCAGCGCCGGCACCAGCTGCCCGCTGCCGGCCTGGTAGAGCTGGGGCTTGCCGTTGTCGTCGTACGAGCTGGGCAGGTCCTTGCCGGTGGTCCAGTCCTTCGCCGTGTAGTTGACCGTCACCCAGTCGCCCTTGCCGACCGTCGACCGCTCACCGTCCGTCACCGTGTTCACCACGAACTGGCCGCTGGGCTGCTGGCCCTCGGGGATGGTGATGGTGGCCTTGCTGCCGAAACCACCACCCGAAAGAGTGGGCATCGGGGAGGCCTCGCCCACCGGCGCCGGCACCGTCGGGGCCGCGCTCGGGGTGGACGGCGTCGCCGGTCCGGCCGCCTTGGGCGAGCTGCTGCAAGCGACCGCGAGCAGCAACGGCAGGGTGAGAAGCAAACCGGCGGTGCGGCGCACGGTGGTCCTAACTGTCGGTCGAAGTCGGCTCTCCCGACTCGACGGACAGCGTATGCCCGGCATGCGTCCGGCCCCGGTAGACACCACCGGGGCCGGTCAACGCCGAGGGCGCAGCGGTCGGTCACTCGCCGACGATCACATGCCGGCGATCAGCTTCTCCACCCGCTCGTCCACCGAACGGAACGGGTCCTTGCACAGCACGGTGCGCTGCGCCTGGTCGTTCAGCTTGAGGTGCACCCAGTCCACCGTGAAGTCCCGGCGCTGCTCCTGCGCCCGGCGGATGAAGTCCCCGCGCAGCCGGGCCCGGGTGGTCTGCGGCGGGACGGACTTGGCCTCGAAGGTCTTGAGGTCGGTGGTCACCCGCTTCGCCTGGCCCTTGCCCTGGAGCAGGTAGAACAGGCCGCGCCGGCGGTGGATGTCGTGGTACGCGAGGTCGATCTGGGCGACCCGCGGGTTGGACATGCTCATCTCGTGCTTCTCGCGGTAGCGCTCGATGAGCTTGTACTTCATGATCCAGTCGATCTCGGTGGCCACCGTGTCGAGGCGCTCGGTGCGCACCGCCTCCAGGGTGCGGCCCCACAGTTCGAGCACCTGGGCGATGGTGCCGGTGTTGATGCCCTTGCGGTCGGCGAACTCCAGGGCCTTGCTGTAGTACTCCTCCTGGATGTCCAGCGCGCTGGCCTCCCGGCCGTTGGCCAGGCGCACCTGGTGGGTGCCGGTGAGGTCGTGGCTGACCTCGCGGATCGCCCGGATCGGGTTCTCCAGGGTGAGGTCGCGCATCACCACGCCGGCCTCGATCAGCCGCAGCACCAGGTCGGTGGAGCCCACCTTGAGCAGGGTGGTGGTCTCCGACATGTTGGAGTCGCCGACGATCACGTGCAGCCGGCGGTAGCGCTCGGCGTCCGCGTGCGGCTCGTCCCTGGTGTTGATGATCGGGCGGGAGCGGGTGGTGGCGGAGCTGACGCCCTCCCAGATGTGCTCGGCCCGCTGGCTGACGCAGAACACCGCGCCGCGCGGGGTCTGCAGCACCTTGCCCGCACCGCAGATCAGCTGGCGGGTGACCAGGAAGGGGATGAGCACGTCGGCCAGCCGGGAGAACTCGCCGTGCCGGGCCACCAGGTAGTTCTCGTGGCAGCCGTAGGAGTTGCCGGCCGAGTCGGTGTTGTTCTTGAAGAGGTAGACGTCCCCCGCGATGCCCTCCTCGTGCAGCCGCCGTTCGGCGTCCACCAGGAGTCCTTCGAGGATCCGCTCGCCCGCCTTGTCGTGCGTGACCAGCTCGGTCACGTCGTCGCACTCGGGGGTGGCGTACTCGGGGTGGGAGCCGACGTCGAGGTAGAGCCGGGCGCCGTTGCGCAGGAACACGTTGCTGCTGCGGCCCCAGGAGACGACCCGGCGGAACAGGTACCGCGCGACCTCGTCCGGCGACAGCCGACGCTGCCCGCGGAACGTACAGGTCACGCCGTACTCGTTCTCCAGCCCGAAAATCCGGCGGTCCATGAGCACTCCATTCTCTGTCGGAGCTGTCCGAAACCGCCTCCACGACGACTGGGCCGCCGCAGGGGCACCGGAGTCCCGTACGCCGGCGGTCCGGCCGCCGTACGGGACTCCGCAGGCACTGCTACTCCGGCGCGCTCGCCGCCGGGTTCTCGTCGTCGTCCGACTCGGCGGACTGGTCCCCGTCGAGCAGCCGGCCGAGCTGGTTGCCCAGGATCCGCTTGAACTTGCGCTGCTGGAACCGCTGGCGGTCGAGGACCGCGACCTCCAGTTGTTCCGGGGTGAGGGCGCGCGGGCTGCCCCCGTTGGGGTCGCGGGCGAGCGAGTCGACCGCGACCTTCACCGCCTCGGTGAGGCTCAGTCCGGCGCGGTGGCGCTGGCCCAGGTAGTTGCCGATCGAGTCGGCGTTGCCGCCGACCACGACGTAGTTCTTCTCGTCGACGACCGAGCCGTCCGGCGTGAGCCGGTAGATCTGGTCGTTGTCGGCGGTGCGGCCGACCTCGGCGACGATCAGCTCGACCTCGTACGGCTTCTCGCCGACCGAGGAGAAGATGGTGCCCAGGGTCTGGGCGTACACGTTGGCCAGGCCGCGGGCGGTGACGTCGGCCCGGTCGTAGGAGTAGCCGCGCAGGTCGGCGTAGCGGACGCCGCCGATGCGCAGGTTCTCGAACTCGTTGTAGCGGCCGACCGCCGCGAAGGCGATCTTGTCGTAGATCTCGGAGACCTTGTGGAGCGCCCGGGAGGTGTTCTCGGCGACGAAGACGATGCCGTCGGCGTAGGTGAGCACGACCACGCTGCGGCCGCGAGCGATGCCCTTGCGGGCGTACTCCGCGCGGTCCGCCATGGCCTGCTGGGGCGAGACGTAGAACGGTGTCGACACCGGCGGTCGTCCCTTTCCTGTGAGGTGATGGCTAGATCAGCGGGGCCTGCGGGCCGTTGGGCCGGGTCAGGCGCTCGTCGGTGATGGCGACCGCGATCGCCGCGACCTCCGCGTTGTCGAGCCGGCGGAAGCCGTCCGCGGTGATCAGCGAGACGATCGGGAAGATCTTGCGGGCGAGGTCCGGGCCGCCGGTGGCGGAGTCGTCGTCGGCCGCGTCGTAGAGCGCCTGGACGACCAGGGTGGCGGCCTCCTCGGCCGTCAGGTCGTCGCGGTAGAGCTTCTTGAGCGAGCCGCGGGCGAAGACCGAGCCCGAGCCGGTGGCGGTGAAGCCGTGCTCCTCGGAGCGCCCGCCGGTGACGTCGTAGTTGAAGATCCGGCCGCGGCCGAGGTCGAGGTCGTAACCGGCGAAGATCGGCACCACCGCGAGGCCCTGCATCGCCATGCCGAGGTTGCCCCGGATCATGGTGGTGAGCCGGTTGGCCTTGCCCTCCAGGGAGAGCACCGCGCCCTCGATCTTCTCGTAGTGCTCCAGTTCCAGCTGGAACAGCCGGACCATCTCGACCGCGAGGCCGGCGGTGCCGGCGATGCCGACGGCGCTGTACTCGTCCGCCGGGAAGACCTTCTCGATGTCACGCTGGGCGATGACGTTGCCCATGGTCGCGCGGCGGTCGCCGGCGATCACCACGCCACCGTCGAAGACCGCGGCCACGATCGTGGTCCCGTGCGGGGCCTCGACCACGGAGCCCTCGGGGAGCCCGCGGTGGCCGGGCAGCAGCTCCGGCCGGTGCTCGGCGAGGAAGTCCAGGAACGAGGAGGACCCCGGGGTCAGGAAGGCAGCCGGTAGACGCCCGGTGCCACGAGTGTTGGCTTCCACACGATTCCTTCCAGGTAGCTTGAAGCGCGCATTGCCCGCACCCTACCCGCCGACGATCATCGTCCAACGCGTGGAGGGGCCGGTGCCGGGACGGCCGGGCGGACGGCGCCGCCCGACCGTCCCGGACGGTCACGACCGTGAATTCCCGATGACCGGGTACGGGCTATTGCCCGCCCTTCTGCACGAATCCCCGGACGAAATCCTCGGCGTTCGACTCGAGCACTTCGTCGATTTCGTCGAGCACCGCGTCGACGTCGTCGCTCAACTTTTCCTGGCGTTCCTTGAGGTCGTCGGAATTCTGGGTTTCCGCGACCTGCTCCTCGACCTCCTCGGAGGAGCGGTTTGCCCGCTGCTGGCCGCCGCCGGTGTCCTTGCTCGCCATTTCCCTCACCCCGCTCGAATCGTCTGGCACGGTTTGGTCGGTCGGTCGTTGCCGGTTGGCACCGACCCTATACACAAGGTGCGACTGCCGCTCCCGGTTTGCCGGTGGTGCTCCCTGTCCAACACCCGCTGCCACCCCGGATGATTCCCATTCGGCGGACGTTCACCCGTGGTGATCGAAAAGTTACCCGCCGGAGAGGACCCGCAGCAGGTCCTCCGCCGTGCGGCAGCGGTCCAGCAGCTCCTTGACGTGGTTGCGGGTGCCGCGCAGCGGCTCCAGGGTGGGCACCCGCTGGAGCGAGTCCCGGCCCGGCAGGTCGAAGATGACCGAGTCCCAGGAGGCCGCCGCGACGTGCTCCGCGTACTGCTCCAGGCAGCGGCCGCGGAAGTACGCCCGGGTGTCCTCCGGGGGCTTGGAGACGGCCCGTTCGACCTCTTCCTCGGTCAGCAGCCGCTCGAACCTGCCGCGGGCCACCAGGCGGTTGTAGAGGCCCTTCTCGGGCCGCACGTCGCTGTACTGGAGGTCCACCAGGTGCAGCCGCGGGTTGTCCCACTCCAGGGCGTCCCGGCTGCGGTAGCCCTCCAGGATCTCCCGCTTGGCGATCCAGTCCAGTTGCCTGGAGAGCGACATCGGGTCGCGCTCCAGCCGCCCGAGGACGTCCTCCCAGCGGGCCAGCACGTCCAGGGTCTGCTCGTCGGCGTCGGTGCCGAAGCGGTCCTCGACGTACTTGCGGGCCAGTTCGAAGTACTCCAGCTGGAGTTGGACGGCGGTGAGCTTGCGCCCGTTGCGCAGGGTGATCAGGTGCTTGAGCGTCGGGTCGTGGGAGACCCGGTGCAGGGTGCGCACCGGTTGGTCGACCGCGAGGTCGGAGGCGATGAAGGAGTCCTCGATCATCGACAGGACCAGCGAGGTGGTGCCCAGCTTGAGGTAGGTGGAGATCTCGGAGAGGTTGGCGTCCCCGATGATCACGTGCAGCCGGCGGTACTTCTCGGCGTCGGCGTGCGGTTCGTCCCGGGTGTTGATGATCGGGCGCTTGAGGGTGGTCTCCAGGCCGACCTCGACCTCGAAGTAGTCCGCCCGCTGGCTGATCTGGAAGCCGTTCGCCGAGCCGTCCTGGCCGATGCCGACCCGGCCGGCGCCGGTGACCACCTGGCGGGAGACGAAGAACGGGGTGAGGTGGCGGACGATGTCGGCGAACGGCGTCGCCCGCTTCATCAGGTAGTTCTCGTGGGTGCCGTAGGAGGCGCCCTTGTTGTCGGTGTTGTTCTTGTACAGGTGGATGTTCTGCCCGTTGGGCAGTTCCAGCGCGCGCAGCGCGGCGGCCGCCATGATCCGCTCGCCGGCCTTGTCCCAGAGCACGGCGTCGCGCGGGTTGGTCACCTCGGGCGAGCTGTACTCGGGGTGCGCGTGGTCCACGTAGAACCGGGCCCCGTTGGTCAGGATGACGTTGGCGAGGCCGATGTCCTCGTCGGTCAGCTGGCTGGCGTCCGCCACCTCGCGCGCGAGGTCGAAGCCCCGCGCGTCGCGCAGCGGGTTCTCCTCCTCGAAGTCCCAGCGGGCCCGCCGTGCCCGGTGCATCGCCGCCGCGTACGCGTTGACGATCTGGGACGAGGTGAGCATGGCGTTGGCGTTGGGGTGCCCGGGCACGGAGATCCCGTACTCGGTCTCGATGCCCATCACGCGCCGTACGGTCATGCGGCCCTCCTTGCCCGGTGCCCCGCCCCCGGCGGGCGGAACACGCTGACGTACCGCTGAACAACACCGGCGCCGGACATCTGCCCGCGGACGGTGGGTCGAGCCTATTTCCGTGCCGTACGGCGGGCCCCGAGACGCGCCGTCCGGCTGCGGGGCCGCGAGGCGCCACAGCCGGACGGGGTGCGTACAGCTCCGGGGACCGTCGCCGGCCCGGACAACCGCGTGCTTACAGGTACTGCCCCGTGTTGGCGACAGTGTCGATGGAGCGGCCGGACTCGGCGCCCTGCTTGCCGGTGACCAGCGTGCGGATGAAGACGATCCGCTCGCCCTTCTTGCCGGAGATGCGGGCCCAGTCGTCCGGGTTGGTGGTGTTCGGCAGGTCCTCGTTCTCCTTGAACTCGTCCACGCAGGCGGCGAGCAGGTGGGAGACGCGCAGACCGCGCTGACCGTGGTCGAGGAAGTCCTTGATGGCCATCTTCTTCGCCCGGTCGACGATGTTCTGGATCATGGCGCCGGAGTTGAAGTCCTTGAAGTACAGGACCTCCTTGTCACCGTTGGCGTAGGTGACCTCCAGGAAGCGGTTCTCCTCGGTCTCCGAGTACATCCGCTCCACGACCGACTGGATCATCGCCGCCACCGTGGCCCCGACGGAGCTGTCGTGCTCCTTGAGGTCGTCCGGGTGGAACGGCAGCGAGTCCTTGAGGTACTTGGAGAAGATGTCCTTCGCGGCCTCGGCGTCCGGGCGCTCGATCTTGATCTTGACGTCCAGGCGGCCGGGCCGCAGGATCGCCGGGTCGATCATGTCCTCGCGGTTCGAGGCGCCGATGACGATGACGTTCTCCAGGCCCTCCACGCCGTCGATCTCGGCGAGCAGCTGCGGGACGATGGTGTTCTCCACGTCCGAGCTGACACCGGAACCGCGGGTGCGGAACAGGGACTCCATCTCGTCGAAGAAGACGATGACGGGCGTGCCCTCGCTCGCCTTCTCCCGGGCCCGCTGGAAGACCAGCCGGATCTGCCGCTCGGTCTCGCCCACGTACTTGTTGAGCAGCTCCGGGCCCTTGATGTTGAGGAAGTAGCTCTTCCCCTGGGGGCGGCCGGTGACCTCGGCGACCTTCTTGGCCAGCGAGTTGGCGACCGCCTTGGCGATCAGCGTCTTGCCGCAGCCGGGCGGGCCGTAGAGCAGCACGCCCTTGGGCGGGCGCAGCTCGTACTCCTTGAAGAGGTCGGCGTGCAGGTACGGCAGCTCGACCGCGTCGCGGATCAGCTCGATCTGGTTGCTCAGGCCGCCGATCTGGCGGTAGTCGATGTCCGGGACCTCTTCGAGGACCAGCTCCTCGACCTCGGACTTCGGCACCACCTCGTACACGTAGCCGGAGCGGGGCTCCAGCAGCAGTGCGTCCCCCGCCCGGACGGTGATGTCCCGCAGCGGTTCGGCGAGGCGCACCACCCGCTCCTCGTCGGTGTGGCCGACGACCAGGGCGCGCTCGCCGTCCTCGAGGATCTCCTTGAGGGTGACGATCTCGCCGATGCGCTCGAAGGCCATCGCGTCCACGATGTTGAGGGCCTCGTTGAGCATCACTTCCTGGCCGCGCCGCAGTTCGTCGAGGACGACGTTCGGGCTGACGTTGACGCGGAGCTTGCGACCGCCGGTGAAGATGTCGGCGGTACCGTCCTCGTTCGCCTCGAGGAAGGTGCCGAAACCGGCCGGGGGCTGTGCCAGCCGGTCCACTTCCTCCTTGAGGGCCACGATCTGGTCGCGGGCCTCGCGCAGGGTGGAGGCGAGTCGTTCGTTCTGGGCGGTCACGCCGGCCAGGTTGGTCTGGAGCTCGACGATCCGCTCTTCGAGGATTCTCGAATTGCGCGGCGAGTCGGCGAGCTTGCGGCGCAGTACGGCGATTTCCTGCTCAAGGTACGAGACCTGAGCGGCCTCGTCGGAACCACGAGCGGGCCTGCCGGTGCTGCGGTTGTAGTCGTCATCGTGGGCTGCCACGGTCCTCACCTCCTCCGGGGAGCTGGACGCTTCCAGACCCTACCTGGGACCAGGGGTCCGTAAACCCCTAGATCAAGAAAGATGGAACGGGCGTGTCCGATCTTCGCCCCAGCGTGCTTCCCCTCTGCTAAGGGGATACCCACCGCGCACCACCCAAAGCGGACCAGATGTATCGTCGGGCGAAGTGATATCCGATCGCGACCGCGGTAGTGGGTCCGATCGTTGTACGAATGGCGGGATTGCTCCAGGAATAGGGGCGACCCGGGACAGAAACGGCAGGGGACCATGTCGGTGACCGAGCAGACCGCGGCAGCGGCCGACGAGCTGGAGGTGTGGATCGACCAGGATCTGTGCACCGGCGACGGCATCTGCGTCCAGTACGCACCGGAGGTCTTCGAGCTGGACATCGACGGACTCGCGTACGTGAAGGGCGAGGACGACGAACTGCGCCAGCAGCCCGGGGAGACCGCCCCGGTGCCGCTGACGCTCCTTCAGGACGTGGTGGACTCGGCGAAGGAGTGCCCCGGCGACTGCATCCACGTGCGCCGGGTCGCGGACCGGGTCGAGGTCTACGGGCCCGACGCCGACTAGCGGTTCGGGTCGCGCGGAGGGTTCAGGTCGCGCTGACCGGGGCGGCGGTCTGGGAGCGTTCCCAGCCGCCGCCCCGGTGCGTCCAGGTGAGGTCGAGCGAGAGGTCCGGGCGGAAGCGCGGCACCTCGTCGCTCGAATACCCCTGCGCGCGGCCGGTGATGGCGCCGTCGGAGCGCACCGTGAGCCGGCTCAGGGTGAGGTTCTCCCGGTCGGTCAGCAGCGTGGCGACCACCACCGGGCGCCGGTCCGGGCCGAAGCCGAGCAGGTAGACGGAGTCCGGCGGGGTGCCGGTGTCGGTGCCGCACTGGGCGGCGACGACCGTACCGGGGCGGCCGTCGCCCAGTTCGGCGGGCACGCTGAGCACCGTCCTGACCGGGAACGGGCCGCAGTCCATGGGCAGTTGGGCCTTGGCCGGATCGGGGGCCGCGCCGGCCGCGAGCGCCTTGGGGGCGCCGCTGCGGGCGGGCAGCGGGGTGCCGGTCGCCGGGGAGGCGGCGAGTGCGGCGGCCACCACCGCGCCGCAGCCGGCCAGGGCGAGGGCCCAGTGCCACGGTGCGGTCCGCGCGTGACCGGGCCGGGTGCGGCCCTGCGGTGTCTGCTGTCCGGCCGTCGCCGTCGTCCCGACCGCGGTCTCCACCAGGCGTCCCCTCCAGAGCTCCAGGAGCGTGTGAGCGAGCATCGTCCCACACGGAACCTGCGGGCCGGCGGCCGGGGAGCCGAAGGGCGCGCCGGTGCCGAAAGCGACGAGTGACAAGCGAGGAACGAGCGCCGGAGCGAGGACCGTCGGCGCCGGGTCGGAGCGCCCGGAGGCGAGCCGGCCAAAAAACGAAGGGGTGGCGCGAGCGCGATGCTCGCACCACCCCTGCTGCTCGGGCCGGGCTCAGCCCAGGTCGGGCTGCTCGGAGTCGGTGTCGCGGGCCGCCTTGCGGGCCGCGGCGCGCTCCTGGAGGGACGGCTCGGGCGCCCCGTTGTCGTAGTCCTCGCCGTAGGCGCCCTTGGCCGGGCGGCGGCGGCGCAGCGGCGGCTCGACGCCGTCCGCCAGGCGGCGGGCGGTGAGCAGGAAGCCGGTGTGGCCGATCATCCGGTGGTCCGGGCGGACGGCCAGGCCCTCCAGGTGCCAGGTGCGGACCATGGTCTCCCAGGCCTGCGGCTCGGTGAAGGTGCCGTGGTCGCGCAGCGCCTCGACGGTCTTGGACATCTGCGTCGTGGTGGCCACGTAGCAGCAGATGAGACCGCCGGGGACGAGCGCCCGGGAGGCGACGTCCAGGCACTCCCAGGGGGCCAGCATGTCGAGGATGACGCGGTCGACGTCGGTCTCGACCAGGTTGTCCTGGAGGTCGCCGACGGTCAGCTTCCACGCCGGGTGCGGGCCGCCGAAGTAGCGCTCCACGTTGCCCTGGGCGATGTCCGCGAAGTCCTGGCGGCGCTCGTAGGAGGCCAGCAGGCCCTGCTCGCCGACGGCGCGCAGCAGGTACGTGCTGAGCGCGCCCGAGCCGACACCCGCCTCGATCACCCGGGCACCGGCGAAGATGTCGGCCATCGCCAGGATCTGCCCCGCGTCCTTGGGGTAGATCACGGCGGCGCCGCGGGGCATGGACAGGACGTAGTCGGGGAGCAGGGGGCGCAGCGCGAGGTACGGGACGTTCCCCGTGGTGCGCACGACCGTGCCTTCAGGAGCGCCGATCAGCTCGTCGTGCGGGAACGCACCCTTGTGGGTGTGGAACTGGTTCCCGGCCTGGAGCGTGAACGTGTAGTGGCGACCCTTGGGGTCGGTCAGCTGGACCTGGTCCCCGACCTGGAAGGGCCCGCGTCGGCGGGCGGCACCGGTCGGTTCGGACATGCGGCCAATCCTAAGGGAAGCGGGGCGTCCCGCCTCACCAGGCCCTGCTCAGCGGCCGGAGACCGCCGCCGTGAGGCGCTGTTCGATGTCGCTGAGCGCGGCCACGCCGTAGACCCGGCCGTCCGCCTCGACCACCAGGTACTCCCCCGCCGGGGTGGCCTGGACGGCCCGCAGCAGGTCCTCGCCGCCGAGGTCGGCGTCCAGCCGCAGCCCGGGTTCGAGGTCGCGGGCGAGCGGGCCGACGGCCACCCAGGGGCGGCGGTGCTCCGGTACGGCCCGTACCGCGGACTCCCGGACGATGGCGATCGGCTCGCCCCGACCGTCCACCACCACGACCGCGCCGGCCTGGGCCTCGCGGGCCCGGCGCATCGCCTCGCCGAGCGGGGTGTCGGCGGTGACCTCGACGGTGCGGCGGGCGAGGTCGCGCAGCCGCAGGGCGGGCAGCGCCTCCTTGAGCCGGGCGTTGCGCAGGCTCCCGGTGGCGCCGTTCCAGATGATCGCGGCCAGCACGGCGGCCAGCACCGCGTCCACCAGGGTGTCGGTGGTGGTGCGCTCGGCGCCGCGGGAGGCGCTGACCAGCGGCAGGCCGAACAGCACCGCGACGGCCAGGCCCCGGCCGATCCAGGCGGCCGCCACGGTGCCGGTCATCGCCCTGCCGGTGATCGCCCAGACCACCGCGCGCAGCATCCGGCCGCCGTCCAGCGGCAGGCCGGGCAGCAGGTTGAAGGCGGCGACCACCAGGTTGGAGACCATCAGGCCGGTCAGCAGCACCCCGGGCACGCTGGACAGTTCGACGGCGCGCAGCGCGAGGTAGAAGACCCCGCCGAGCACCAGCGACAGCAGCGGGCCGACGAAGGCCAGCCAGAACTCGCGCCAGGGGCTCCCGGCCTCGTTCTCGATCTCGGAGACGCCGCCGAAGAACTGCAGCTGGATCCGCCGCACCCCGAGCCGGTAGCGCAGCGCGACCAGCGTGTGGGCGAGTTCGTGCACCAGGACGGAGGCGTAGAAGGCGACCGCGAAGAAGAACGCGAGCAGGTAGCGCTCACCGCTGCCGAGTTCGGGCAGCACGTCGCCGAGCTGCCCGCCGAACACCCAGGTGATCAGCGCGGCGATGACGAACCAGGACGGGGTGACGTAGATGGGCACGCCGAAGGGCCGCCCCATCAGGAGGCCGCCGCCGTGCTCCGGCGGGCGCCCCTCGGGGCGTCCGCCGTCCTGCGGTGGCTGGTCGGAGGTCTGCTGCCCCCTGGTGTCGCTCACCGTGATCCCTTCGGTCGTCCGCCGTCGTGCCCCGGTGCGCCCACGCTACGTGATCGCGGCCACCCGGCGGCGCGCGCCCCTCTGCCAGGCTTCATACCCACTGGACCGGCCCCGGACCGGGCCGGCCCCCGGCCGACTGCCGGGAAGGGGCAGCGCGGCAGCCCGGTGGCAGCGGGATGACAGCAAAGGGCAATAGGGTCGTAGCCATGCAGCAGACCGACACCAGCAGCGCCGCCGGGGCTCCGGCGCGCCCGGCGGCGCCCCCGACCGGGCTGTCCCCGTCCCGTGCGGGGGACTTCCTCACCTGTCCCCTGCTGTACCGGCTGCGGGTGATCGACCGGCTGCCCGAGCCGCCGAGCCCGGCGGCGACCCGGGGCACGCTGGTGCACGCGGTGCTGGAGCGGCTGTTCGACAGCCCGGCGGCCGAGCGGACGCCGGAGCGGGCGCTGGGCCTGCTGCGCCCGCAGTGGGAGCGGCTGCTGGGCGAGCGCCCGGAGCTGGGCTCGCTGTTCCCGGACGACCCGGACGGCGCGGCGCTGACCGGCTGGCTGGCGGACGCCGAGAAGCTGGTCGGCCAGTGGTTCCGGCTGGAGGACCCGACCCGGCTGCACCCGGTGGAGCGCGAGCTGTACGTGGAGACGGCCCTGGAGTCGGGGCTGCTGCTGCGCGGCTACATCGACCGGGTGGACGTCGCCCCCACCGGCGAGGTCCGGCTGGTGGACTACAAGACCGGCCGGGCGCCCTCGCGGGACTTCGAGGGCAAGGCGATGTTCCAGATGAAGTTCTACGCACTGGTGGTGTGGCGCTGGAAGGGCGTGATCCCCAAGCGCCTCCAGCTGGTCTACCTGGGCGGCGGCGGGGACGTGGTCAGCTACGACCCGGACGAGGCCGACCTGCTCGCGGTGGAGCGCAAGCTGCAGGCGCTGTGGGAGCGGATCGCGCAGGCGGTGGCCACCGGGGACTTCCCGGCCACCCGCAACCGGCTCTGCGACTGGTGCGACCACCGGGCCAGCTGCCCGGAGTTCGGCGGCACCCCGCCGCCGTACCCGCTGCCGGTGCCGCCGGCCCGCACCCCGGACGGGCCGACCCGTACGTCGGATGAGAGCGATCCCACGGGGGATCCGATGAGCAAGGAGTCCTAGTGACGATCCGAGTGCTGCTGGTCGACGACCAGCCACTGCTGCGCACCGGTTTCCGGATGATCCTGGAGGCCGAGTCCGACCTCGTGGTGGTCGGCGAGGCCGGTGACGGTCAGCAGGCGCTGGACCAGGTCCGGGCGCTGCAGCCCGACGTGGTGCTGATGGACATCCGGATGCCGCGGATGGACGGCGTCGAGGCGACCCGCCGGATCGCCGGCCCGGGTCGGGACGGCCCGGCCAAGGTGCTGGTGCTGACCACCTTCGACCTGGACGAGTACGTGGTGGAGGCGCTGCGCGCGGGTGCCAGCGGCTTCCTGCTCAAGGACGTCCCGGCGGAGGAGCTGGTGCAGGCGATCCGGGTGGTCGCGGACGGCGCGGCGATGCTGGCGCCGAGCATCACCCGCCGGCTGCTGGACATGTACGCCACCAAGCTGCCCTCGGGCGAGGAGGCGCCGCCGCAGGCGCTGAGCGCGCTGACCGAGCGGGAGTTGGAGGTGTTGAAGCTGGTGGCGCGCGGGCTGTCGAACGCGGAGATCGCGGCCGAGCTGTTCGTCAGCGAGACGACCGTGAAGACCCACGTCGGCCATGTGCTGACCAAGCTCCAGCTGCGCGACCGGGTGCAGGCGGCGGTGTACGCCTACGAGAGCGGCCTGGTGCGGCCCGGCGCGCTGTAGCCCGGGGAACACGACGGCGGCCCGCCCGCTCCGCCCCGGGACACCGGGGGGAGCGGGCGGGCCGCCGTGCGTCGCGCGCTACTTGCCGCTGCGGCTGATCTCCCAGAAGCGGAAGAAGCCGGTGGTGTCGACGGTGGACTCGACGCCGGTGATGTTGGCACGGGCCGCGTAGAAGGCCTTGTTCTGGTACAGCGGGATCAGCGGCACGCTCTCCGCGACGATCTGCTGGATCTGCGCGTAGGAGGCCGAGGCGGCGCTGCGGTCGGCCTGCTTGAGGCCGTCCGGGATCAGCTTCTGGCTGATCTTCGGGTCGTCCCAGCCGGTGTGGTAGGTGCCGCCGTCGACCAGCAGCGGGGCGATGTAGTTGTCCGGGTCCGGGTAGTCGGCGAACCAACCGACGATGTACGCCTGGTACTTGCCCTCGTTCCAGCCCTTCTTGAAGGCTTCCCAGTCGGGCTCCTGCTGGACCGTCACCTGGAACAGGCCGCCGGTCTCCAGCTGCTTCTTCAAGGTGTCGGCCTCGCCGTTGCCGGCCCGCGAGCGGGACCAGGTGAGGGTGAGCTTGACCGGGGTCTGGACCTTGTTGTCGACCAGGGCCTTCTTGGCCTTGGCGACGTCCTGGTCGCCCCAGCGGTCGAAGAAGGCGGTGGTGTGGCCGGTGACGCCGGCCGGGACCATCGCGTACAGCGGCTGGACGGTGCGGGCGAAGACGTCGCGGGCGAGCGCCTTGCGGTCGAGCAGCGCGGCGGCGGCCTGGCGGACGCCGACGTTGCTCATCACCGGGTCCTTGGTGTTGAAGACCAGCGAGCGGGTGTCGTTGCTGTCGCCCTCGACGACCTGGAGGTCGGTCTTGCCGCCCTGCTGGTCGGAGCGGATCTGGGCGGCGGTGTTGGGCTCCAGGCTGTTGTCGGTGACGTCGACGTCGCCCTTGTCCAGCGCGGCCTTGAGGTCGGCGGGCTTGTCGAAGTACCGGACGGTGAACTTGTTGTTCCGCAGCTTGGCGTCGCCGCTGTACTTGTCGTTGGGGACCAGGACGACCTTGCCCAGCTGCTTGCCGTCGGCCATGCCCTCGACCGAGTCCACGCGGTAGGGGCCGGAGCCGACCTGCTTGTCGTTGGGCAGCGCCTTGTCGGCCGGGTAGACCTGGTGGTCGACGATGGCGCCGGCCGGGGAGGCCAGCTTGGCCGGCAGGGTGGCGTCGGGGGCGGCCAGGTGGAAGACCACCTCGCTCGCGCCCTTGGCCTCCACGCTCTTGATCGAGGAGAGCAGGCCCGCCGGGCCGTTCGGGTCGTTGATCTTCTTGGTCCGCTGGATCGAGAACACCACGTCCTCGGCGGTCAGCGGGTGGCCGTTGGAGAACTTCAACCCGGGCCGCAGGGTGCAGTGGTACTCGGTGGCCTCGCCGCCGGAGAAGTCGCAGGACTGCGCGGCGTCCGGGGAGGGCGTGCTGGCCGCGGCCGGGAAGGTGAGCAGCGACTGGAAGGCGTTGCGCAGCACCAGCCAGGAGCCGGAGTCGTAGACCACCGCGGGGTCCAGGGTGCCGGTCAGCTGGACGGTCCCCATGGTGATCGCCTTGCCGCCGCTGTCCCCCTTGACGGCGTCGGTGACCGATCCGCAACCGGCCACCGTCACGGCGACCAGACCGGCGCAGCCGAGTGCTGCCAGGCGTTCAGCTGAAGTCTTCACGGGAGCGTCCTTCGGGGGTGTCGCGAACCCGAGTAGCGTGCCATATCGAACACGCACGACCGATACCCGTGCAGATGACGTTTGGGACACGGTCGTTGAGGGCATCACGGCGCGCCCGACGAGTTGTCAGCCATTGCCCGTTTTCTCCCCCGGAGATGCCCGGCCGGGGCACTTACCGGCGAGTAGACCCCGGCCGCAATGAGATGACAATCACACCCGCGAAGCAACCAGCGACCGCAGCAGTTCGAGATCGACCTGCTCCAGCGACGGCACCACCAGCCGCCCGGGAGCCGCCTCGATCGGCGCCACCGAGGGCACCGCGATCACCGGACAGCCCGCCGCCTCGCCCGCCCGCACCCCGGTCGGGGTGTCCTCGACGACCACGCAGCGGGCCGGCTCCGCGCCCAGCCGGCGGGCCGCCTCCAGGTACGGGTCGGGGAACGGCTTGGTGCGCGGCAGCTCGTCCCCACCGATGGTGAAGGCGAACCGCTCGGCGCCCAGCGAGCGCAGCACGATGTCGATCACGTGCCGGTGCGAGGCGGACACCAGCGCGGCCGGAACGCCGTGCGCGGCAAGGGTGTTGAGCAGCCGCTCGGCCCCCGGCATCAGCGGCACCCCGCCGGCCAGCAGGTCGACGAAGCGCTGGTTGACCAGCGCCCCCAGGTCGGCCGGGGCGATGTCCACCCCGGTGCGGGCGACCAGGTACTCCATCACCCGGGCCATCGGCCCGCCGACGACGTGCGCCCGGTCCTGCTCGTCCAGCCGGTGGCCCAGCTCGGCGAAGAGCGTCACCTCGGCCTGCCACCAGAAGTCCTCGGTGTCCACCAGCGTGCCGTCCATGTCCAGCAGCACCGCCTGGAGGCCGGGCTCGTGCCCGAGGTCGAGCGCCGGGGCGGCGGTGGAGCTGGTCGTCATGGCAAGTCCTTCCGGCTGCGCCCAGGGCGGTCCCGGGGATGACACGGGCCGGCCCGCTGGTCAGCGGACCGGCCCGTTCAGGATCATCCAGGATACGCCCGCTTCGCCCGGAAAGAGCGAACGGAGAGGGACGTACGGATTACCGCGCGTTGAAGTACTTCGCCTCGGGGTGGTGGATCACGATCGCGTCGGTGGACTGCTCCGGGTGGAGCTGGAACTCCTCGGAGAGCACCACCCCGATCCGCTCCGGCTTGAGCAGGTCGGCGATCTTGGCGCGGTCCTCCAGCTCGGGGCAGGCCCCGTAGCCGAGCGAGAAGCGGGCACCCCGGTACTTGAGCGCGAACATGTCCTTGACGTCCTGCGGGTCCTCGCCGGAGAAGCCCAGCTCGAAGCGGACCCGGGCGTGCCAGAACTCCGCCAGCGCCTCGGCCAGCTGCACCGAGAGGCCGTGCAGCTCCAGGTAGTCGCGGTAGGAGTTGCCGGCGAACAGCTCGTTGGCCGCCTCCGAGATCCGGTTGCCCATGGTGACCACCTGGAGGCCGACCACGTCCCGCTCGCCGGACTCCTCCGGGCGGAAGAAGTCCGCCAGGCAGAGCCGGCGGCCGCGCCGCTGGCGGGGGAAGGTGAAGCGGGTCCGCTCGGTGCCGTCCTCGTGGAAGACGATCAGGTCGTCGCCCTTGGAGTTGGCCGGGTAGTAGCCGTAGACCACGGCCGCCTCCAGCCAGCCCTCGGTCTGCAGCCGGTCCAGCCAGGCCCGCAGCCGGGGCCGGCCCTCGGTCTCCACCAGCTCCTCGTAGGACGGGCCGTCGCCGTTGCGCGCGGCCTTGAGGCCCCACTGGCCCTTGAACAGCGCGTCCTCGTCCAGCCAGGAGGCGTAGTCGGCGAAGGGGATGCCCTTGACGATCCGGTCGCCCCAGAACGGCGGGGCGGGCAGCGCGTTGTCCAGCGCGACGTCGGAGCGGATCTGGCCGAGGTTGACCTCGGGCTCCGGCTCCGCCACCTCGACCCTGGCGTGCCGGCGCTGCTTGAGCTCCGGCAGGGTCGCACCGGGCACGCCGCGCTTGACCGCGATCAGCGCGTCCATCAGCCGCAGGCCCTCGAAGGCGTCCCGGGCGTAGCGGACCTCGCCCTCGTAGATCTCGTGCAGGTCCTGCTCCACGTAGGCCCGGGTCAGGGCGGCGCCGCCGAGGATCACCGGGAAGCTCGCGGCCAGCTTGCGCTGGTTCAGCTCCTCCAGGTTCTCCTTCATGATCACGGTGGACTTCACCAGCAGGCCGGACATCCCGATCACGTCCGCCCGGTGCTCCTGCGCGGCGTCCAGGATCGCCGAAACCGGCTGCTTGATGCCCAGGTTGACCACGTTGTAGCCGTTGTTGGACAGGATGATGTCGACCAGGTTCTTGCCGATGTCGTGGACGTCGCCCTTGACGGTGGCCAGCACGATGGTGCCCTTGCCCTCGTCGTCGGACTTCTCCATGTGCGGCTCCAGGTGGGCCACCGCGGTCTTCATCACCTCGGCGGACTGGAGCACGAACGGCAGCTGCATCTGGCCGGAGCCGAACAGCTCGCCGACCACCTTCATGCCGGCCAGCAGCGTGCTGTTGACGATGTCCAGCGCCGGACGCTCCGTCAGCGCCTCGTCCAGATCGGCCTCCAGGCCGTTGCGCTCGCCGTCGATGATCCGGCGCTGCAGCCGCTCCTCCAGCGGGAGGGCGGCCAGTTCCTCGGCCTTGGAGGCCCTGACCGACGCCGAGGAGACGCCCTCGAAGAGCTGGAGCAGCTTCTGCAGCGGGTCGTAGCCCTCGCTGCGGCGGTCGTAGACCAGGTCGAGCGCGACCTCGCGCTGGTCCTCGGGGATCCGGGCCATCGGCAGGATCTTGGAGGCGTGCACGATCGCCGAGTCCAGTCCGGCCTCGACGCACTCGTTCAGGAAGACCGAGTTGATCACCACGCGGGCGGCCGGGCTGAGGCCGAAGGAGATGTTGGACAGGCCCAGGGTGGTCTGCACGTCCGGGTGGCGGCGCTTGAGCTCGCGGATCGCCTCGATGGTCTCGATGCCGTCCCGGCGGGACTCCTCCTGACCGGTGCCCAGGGTGAAGGCCAGGCAGTCGACCAGGATCGAGCCCTCGTCGATGCCGTACTCGGTGGTGAGCTGCGCGATCAGCCGCTCGGCGATGGCGACCTTGGTCTCGGCGGTGCGGGCCTGGCCCTGCTCGTCGATGGTCAGCGCGATCAGGCCGGCGCCGTGCTCGCGGGCCAGCGAAGCGATCCGGCCGAACCGGGTGTCCGGGCCGTCGCCGTCCTCGTAGTTGACCGAGTTGAGCAGCGCGCGGCCGCCGAGCGCCTCCAGACCGGCTCGCAGGACGTCCGGCTCGGTGGAGTCCAGCACGATCGGCAGGGTCGAGGCGGTGGCCAGCCGGCCGGCGATCTCCTTCATGTCGGCGACGCCGTCGCGGCCGACGTAGTCGACGCACAGGTCCAGCAGGTGGGAGCCGTCCCGGATCTGGTCCCGGGCGATCTCCACGCAGGCCTGCCAGTCGCCCGCCAGCATCGACTCGCGGAACTTCTTCGAGCCGTTGGCGTTGGTGCGCTCACCGATCGCCAGGTACGAGGTGTCCTGGCGGAACGGCACCGCCTGGTACAGCGAGGAGGCCGAGGGCTCGGGCTGCGGCTCGCGGCGCACGACCGGACGGCCCTGGACCTTCTCCACCACCTGGCGCAGGTGCTCGGGGGTGGTGCCGCAGCAGCCGCCGACCAGCGAGAGGCCGTACTCCCGGGTGAACACGTCGTGGGCGTCGGCCAGTTCGGCCGGGGAGAGCGGGTAGTGGGCGCCGTCCTTGCCGAGCACCGGCAGGCCCGCGTTCGGCATGCAGGACAGGCCGATCCTCGCGTTCTTGGCCAGGTAGCGCAGGTGCTCGCTCATCTCGGCCGGGCCGGTGGCGCAGTTGAGGCCGATGTAGTCGACGCCGAGCGGCTCCAGCGCGGTGAGCGCGGCACCGATCTCGGAGCCGAGCAGCATGGTGCCGGTGGTCTCCACCGTCACCTGCACCAGCACCGGGAGGTCCAGTCCGGCCTCGGCCAGGGCGCGCTTGGAGCCGAGGATCGCGGCCTTGGTCTGCAGCAGGTCCTGGCTGGTCTCCACCAGCAGCGCGTCGGCGCCGCCGGCGATCAGACCGGCCGCGTTCTTCTGGAAGCCGTCCCGCAGCGTCTCGTACGGGGCGTGGCCGAGGGTCGGCAGCTTGGTGCCGGGTCCGATCGAGCCGAGCACCCAGCGGGTACGGCCGTCGGCGGCGTGGGCGTCGGCCACCTCGCGGGCGATCCGGGCGCCGGCCTCGGACAGCTCGAAGATGCGCTCGGCGATCTCGTACTCGCCCAGGGCGGAGAAGTTGGCGCCGAAGGTGTTGGTCTCGACGCAGTCCACGCCCACCGCGAAGTAGGCCTCGTGGACGGAGCGGACGATGTCCGGCCGGGTGACGTTGAGGACCTCGTTGCAGCCCTCCAGGTTCTGGAAGTCCTCCAGCGTCGGGTCCTGGGCCTGGAGCATGGTGCCCATCGCACCGTCGGCCACCACCACCCGGGTGGCGAGCGCTTCACGCAACGCGTTCGCGCGGCTCTGCTGAGTGATGGACGGGTTGGCTGCAGTGGCCATGGGGCGTCTCCCTGGTGCGACGGCTGTCGGCTTTGCGAGCCCGCTTGCTCGGGCCCGCACGTGGCCAGAGTATCCGGCCCACGGCCCGGCCTGCGGGTGCATTCCGTATCCTGAGCGCTCGACCGCGAGGGGAGAGCGATCGTATGACCCGGTTCGGGACCGTTGCGCGGCGGATCGGGCGCGCCCTGGGAGCTCCGCTGCGCCGCTGGAGAGGCCTGCCGTGGTGGGGCCGCGCCCTGGTGGCGCTGGGGCTGGCGGCGGCCGTGCCGGTCGCCGCACTGGGCTCGCTGTTCCTCGCGATCCGGCTGCACTACTCGGGTGAACCGGCCGCCGAGGCCCGCACCCGCGGCCGGGACGCCGTCTGGCTCGGCCACGCCTGGGTGGACGGCCGCAAGACCGACGCCGACGTCGCCGCGCTGGCCCGGCAGCTGGCCGGCACCGGCGTGCGCGACCTGTACGTCCACACCGGGCCGCTGGAGCACGACGGCTCGCTGCCGCCCGCCGTCCACCCGAAGGCCCGCTGGTTCACCGAGGCCGCCCACCGGGCACTGCCGGGGGTGCGGCTGCAGGGCTGGCTGGGCGACGAGGTCAAGCCCGAGCGGGACGCGCTGGACCTCGACGACGCGCCCACCCGGGAGCGGGTCGCCGCCTCCGCGGCCCAGGTGCTGGACCAGGGCTTCGACGGGGTGCACTTCGACATGGAGCCGATCCGCCCCGGCTCGGCCGGCTGGCTCGCCCTGCTCGACCTGGTCCACCCGGTGACGGCCGCCCGCGGCGCGAAGCTGTCGGTGGCGGCCCCGCAGATCGACCCCGTCCCCGGCCTGCACACGGCCGGCATCCTGCTCACCGACCACGGCAAGTGGTGGGACCAGGCGTACTTCGGGGAGACCGCCCGCCGGGTCGACCAGATCGCGGTGATGACCTACGACACCTCGATGCCGACCGAGCCGCTGTACGGCGGCTACGTCGCCCGGCAGACCGAGCTGGCCCTGGCGGCCACCCCGCCGCAGGTCGACCTCCTGATCGGCCTGCCGTTCTTCTGGGACGACAAGTGGGGCCACTGGGGCGACGCGGAGACCGTCCCGGCGGCCGTCCGGGGCGTCCGCCTCGGCCTGGGCCGGGAGGACCTGCGGCGGGCCAACTTCGGGGTCGCGCTGTACGTGGACTTCGCCGCGACGCCGGAGAACTGGGCGGCGTACCGGCGCGGCTGGGTGGACCCTTCCTAGGCTCCGTCCGGCTCCGTCTGACTCAGGCCGACTCAGGCCGACTCAGGCCGCCATCCGGTGGGCCAGGGCGCCCAGGTAGCGGTGCACGGTGGCGTCCTCGCCGGAGAGGTAGTGCGAGACGGCCCGGTACAGCGGCTTGCGGACCTCGCCGTGCTCGGTGACGGTCAGCGAGCAGCCGGGCCCGGCCGGGGTGAGCCGGTACGTCCAGGTGCCGCCGTAGGGCAGGTCCGGGTCGGCGATGCCGGTCACCAGGCGGTGCGGGGCCTCGCTGGCCACCACCTCGTAGGTGGTGTGCCCGTGCCGGTCGTACTCGCGCCAGCGCGGGCGCCCGCCGGCCCCGGCGGGCAGCCGTTCGACGTGGGTGAGGCCCGGACGCCAGGCCGGGTAGAGGTCGATGTCGGTCAGCACCTCCCAGACTGCGCCGGGCGACTGGGCGAGTTCCAGCCCGCCCTCGGTCACGTGCTCCACCGGCAGCCGGCGCCCGGCCCGGTCCACCGCCAGCAGCACGGTCCCGGCCAGCGCCGCCGCGCCCGCACCCGCGCCGATCCACAGCCATCGGTTCATCGGTCGGCCCCTTCCGCCCGCCCCGCCCCCATCATCGCGCCGCGGCGCCCGGCCCGCCCCCCGTGGCGCAGCGTCGCCGGTCAGGCACCGTGCGTCCACCCCTGGCCGGCTGACGCCGCGTCAGCCGCCGGGGGCCGGATATCCGCTGGATCAGGGCGGTCCGCTCCCCCAGACTGTCCCGGTGCCCGGCCGTCATGCGCATCAAAGCCCGTAGGCTGGGCAGGTAGGGACCGTGGAGCGAGCCGTTCCACGGGAGACGAGAGGTTCGACAGGCGGCAGCCGGCCCGTCGTTGCCCCGGCAGGCCAGCCGGGGCGGTGCCGGTCCGACCGCCGACCGGAGGGAGACGCTGGGTGATCGAGCTGGAAGATGTTCCCGAGTTGATCGACCCGGTGATGGTCTGCGCCTTCGAGGGGTGGAACGACGCGGGCGACGCCGCCTCCGCGGCCCTGGCCCACCTGGACGAGACCTGGGGCGGCAAGGTGATCGCCGCCCTGGACGCCGAGGACTACTACGACTTCCAGGTCAACCGTCCGACGGTCTGGCTGGACGGCGGTGTCCGCCGGATCACCTGGCCGACCACCCGGCTGTCGGTGGTCCGGGTGACCGAGCCGGTGACCAGGGACGTGGTGCTGGTCCGCGGAATCGAGCCCAGCATGCGCTGGCGCTCGTTCTGCAACGAGCTGCTGGGCTTCGCGCACGAGCTGGGCGTCGAACTGGTGGTGATCCTGGGCGCGCTGCTCGGCGACACCCCGCACAGTCGGCCGGTGCCGGTCAGCGGGGTCACCTCCGACCCGGACCTGGCCCGCCGGCTGGACCTGGAGGAGAGCCGCTACGAGGGCCCGACCGGGATCGTCGGGGTGCTCCAGGAGGCGTGCACCCACGCCGGGGTGCCGGCCGTGACGCTGTGGGCCGCGGTGCCGCACTACGTGGCGCAGCCGCCCAACCCCAAGGCCACGCTGGCGCTGATCAACAAGCTGGAGGACCTGCTGGACCTGCGCATCCCGCCGGGCGAGCTGGGCGAGGACGCCCGGGCCTGGCAGCTGGGCGTGGACCAGCTGGCTGCCGAGGACAGCGAGGTCGCCGAGTACGTCCAGCAGCTGGAGGAGGCGCAGGACACGGCGGAGCTGCCGGAGGCCTCCGGCGACGCCATCGCGCGCGAGTTCGAGCGCTACCTGCGCCGCCGGGAGAACGTCGGCCCGACCGGCGAGAAGCCGGTGTCCGGGCACGCGACGGCCGAGCGGCCGGCCGAGCCGGAGGGACCGGGCACGACCCGCGAGAGCCAGGAGGGGGCCGAGGACGAGTAGTCCTCGCCGGCCCCGCCGCGGCCCGCCGGGGAGATCTACACGGGTGTCCTCTACGACGCCCTCGACCTGGCCTCGCTGGACACCGCCGCGAAGAGGCGTGCCACGCGCTCGCTGCTCGTGTTCTCCGGGTTGTGGGGCGCGGTGCGGGTGACGGACCGGATTC
>NZ_JBHWIV010000045.1:0-68475 GCF_042731675.1 Kitasatospora sp. NPDC059827
GGTGTGCGGACCACCGTCGCCCCCGCCGTCGTGTGCGTCGTGCGGGGCAGGCGGGGGCAGGTGTTTCAGGTGAGGTCCTGGGCGACCTCCCACACGTGACCCGCCGGGTCGGCGAAGGCCGCCGTCCGCCGGCCCCACGGGCGGTCCACCGGACCGTTGAGCAACGCGACTCCGCACTCGGCCAGTTGGGCGCAGACCGCGTCCACGTCCGGGACCCGGATGGTCAGCAGCGCCCGCACCCCCACGGCGGGCGCTGCCACCGGGGCGGGCTCCACCAACTCGGGCGCCTGGTCCGCCGCCAGCAGGTTGAGCAGCAGGTTCCGCAGCCGGAGGACGGCCGAGGCCTCGTCCTCGTGGACCACTGGCAGGCCGAAGACCTCCTGGTAGAAGGCCTTCGCGGCGGGGACGTCCGCCACGAAGAGGGTGAGGACTTCCAGTTCGTCCAGATCGGTGTGCACGGGTGCCTCCGGGTGTCGTGGGTGCACGAGGAGGATGGCACGCGGGACCGACGGCGAGGCTTGCGCGGACGGACCGTCAGTTGTCGTTCTGTCCGTACCTCTCCTGGGCGGCGAGGACGGCGTCCGCGTGGGTTTCGGCCCAGACGCCGAGGGCGCGGATCGGGTCGAGCAGGGCGGTGCCCGCACCGGTCAGCGCGTAGTCGACCCGCGGCGGGGCCTCGGCGTAACGGTGGCGCTCCACCGGGCCGTTGTACTCCAGCCGGCGCAGCGTCCCGTTGAGCACCTTCGGGCTGAGTCCGCCGATCCGGTCCAGCAGCGTAGTCGGTGGCGAGGCCCGGCACGTCTTCCCGTCGCCCGCGCTGGCGCCGGGGGCGGTGGACGGCTGACGGGGCCGGCCGGCCGGTGGCGGCTGAGGGGTAACAGCGAACAGACGACAGATAACAGATGACAGCTTTCAACATCTGTTATCTGTTCGCTGTTACCTGTCAGTCGTCAGCCGTGAACTGTCAGCCCCCACCCGCCGGCCGTCACGCCAGGTCCTTGCGGATCTGGTCCAGGATCAGCCCGGCCCCGGTGTAGCCGATGCCGAGCATCCAGAGGCTGTCGTCCACCTGGTACACCCGGCCGTTGCGGACGGCGTCGATGTTCTTCCACAGCGCTCCCTCGGTGATCCGGGCCCGGTCGGACTTCGCCGGGTCCCCGTACACCGAGTAGAAGATGACGTCGGCCGCCGCCTGGTCCACCTGCTCGGGGCTGATCTCCAGTGAGAACCCCGGCTTGCCCTGGTTGGCCGGGCGGCCGAGCCCGAGGTCCTTGAACAGCGAGCCGACGAAGGTGTCGTCGAGGTAGAGCCGGGTGGGCGCGCCGGCCAGGAAGCGGGCCATCTCGACCCGGGTGGCCGCTGCCTTGGCCGGCCCGCCCAGTGCGGTCACGAGGTCCCGCACCTTGGTCCGGTACGCCGCGTCCGCCGCCTCGGCCTCGGCCGCGCGCCCCATCGCCTCGGCGTGCAGCCGGACGTTCTCCTTCCAGGTCGGGCCGGTGGTTCTGGACAGTACGGTCGGAGCGATCCTGGAGAGCTGGTCGTACCGCTTGTCGTCGCGGACCTGGTTGCTGAGGATGAGGTCCGGCCGCAGCGCCGCGATCGCCTCCAGGTTGGGCTGGCCTATCGCGCCGACCGCCTTCGTCCCGGCCAGCCGCTCGGCGGGGAGGTACCCGGGGAAGGGCGCGCCCTCGCTGACGGTGGTGGCGCCGACCGGGCTCAGTCCGAGGGTGACCACCGAGTCGAGGGCGTCGGTGTCCAGGGCCACCACCCGCGCGGCCCGGTCCGGTACGGTGCTCGTGCCGCGCGCGTGCTGGACGGTACGGGTGCCGCCGGAGCCGGTCGGACCGCCGCCCGGCGTGGGGGAGTCGGCCCCGCAGGCGGCGAGCACGAGGCCCGGGGCGAGCCCGGCGGCGAGGCCGAGTGCCGCGCGGCGGCTGAGAGTTCGGCGGTCGGGGGTTCGACGGCCGAGGGTGCGGGGCATCGGCGGCTCCTCAACGGACTGACGGGGCGCGGAAATCCCTGCCCGCCCAGTCGCCCCGCTACGCCTCGGAGCCGTACTCCCGTCGCTGGCGCAGCAGTTCGGCGTACTCGGCACGCACCCGGCGGTCCATCGCGAGGGTGAACTGCGCGTCGGCGACGGTGCGGGCGAGCGGCCGTACCCGCAGGATGCGTTCGGTGAGCCGGGCCGCCTCGCCCGGTGCCAGCGGGTTGTCGGCGGAGAGCACGCTGAGCAGGTGGTCGCTGACCACGTCGATGAAGATCTCGGCGATGGCGTCGACGTGCTCCCGGGTGCGCCGGCTGGCGTCCAGGACGGCCGAGAGCGGTACGCCCTCGGCGACCAGCTCGGTGGTGGCGTCCATCAGCCGGCGGCTGACGTGGGTGATCCCGTCCTCCTCGACCGTGATGTAGCCCTGGGCGATCGATTCGGCGGTGTTCTCCTCGGTGAGCTGGTCCCCGAAAGCGGCCTTGAGCTCCTCCCACTCCAGGCGCACCGGGGTCTCGTCCGACCAGGGGGCGACGATCGCGGCTTCGAGCCCGATCAGCTCGGCGACGTCCCGCCCGCTCTCGCCGGCGCCGATCAGTTCGGCGATCCCGCCCAGGGTGTGGCCGCGGTCGAGCAGTTCGCCGATCATCCGCAGCCGGGTCAGGTGCTCCTCGCCGTACCAGGCGATCCGGCCCTCCTTGCGGGGCGGCGGGAGGAGTTTGCGCTCACGGTAGAAGCGCAGGGTGCGGGTGGTGATCCCGGCCGCTTCGGCCAGTTCCTCCACCCGGTACTCGCGTTTTCTGTCGTCCGCAGCAGCTCTGACCTTGTCCACGGCGATCAGCATAGGTCCGTCACGTCGGCGGTGGGCCCTGCGGGAAGTCCGGGGAATTCCGGTGGATCCGGGCTGTCGTGCTTCTTCCATCCGGTGTCAGCAAGGACTACCCTGCCAACCATGCCAGTGATTACTGGCGCGATTGGCAGGGTTCCGGGGCACGGCCCCGGAGGTTTCCGGGGGCGCCGCCCCCGGAAGAGCGTGAAGACCACCGCCCCACCCTCAGGAGGAGGCCGCATGGCATCCAGCAGCAAGCGCCCCCGCCCCGGCGCGACCCCGGCGCCCGACCCCGGCGCCGCGACGGAGGCCGTACCGCACGTGCGGGTGGCGGTGATCGGCTCCGGCTTCGGCGGCCTCGGCGCGGCCGTCCGACTGCGCCGCGCCGGCATCACCGACTTCGTCGTCCTGGAGCGCGCGGACTCGGTCGGCGGCACCTGGCGCGACAACAGCTACCCCGGCTGCGCCTGCGACGTGCCCTCGCACCTCTACTCCTTCTCCTTCGCGCCCAACCCCGCCTGGCCGCGCAGCTTCTCCGGCCAGCCCGACATCCGCGCCTACCTGGAGAAGGTCGCCACCGTCTTCGGGATCCGCCCCCACCTGCGCTTCAACGCCGAGGTACTGGAGGCCCGTTGGGAGGCCGAGCAGACCCGCTGGCGGATCACCACCGCGGCCGGCCAGTGGACCGCCGACGCCGTCGTCTCCGCCGCCGGACCGCTCGCCGACCCGCAGATCCCCGACCTGCCCGGCCTGAGCACCTTCCCCGGCAAGGTCTTCCACTCCTCCCGCTGGGACCACGACTTCGACCTGACCGGCAAGCGGGTGGCGATGGTCGGCACCGGCGCCTCCGCCGCCCAGATCATCCCGTCGATCCAGCCGAAGGTCGGCAAGCTGACCGTCTTCCAGCGCACCCCCGCCTGGGTCCTGCCGCGCCGCGACCGCGAGATCAGCCAGCTGGAGAAGTGGCTGCACGGTCGGCTGCCGGTCACCGCCAAGATCCGCCGCGGCACCCTGTTCGCGCTCCGCGAGATGCAGGTCGACGCCTTCGTGCGCCGCCCCGGGCTGCTGCGCGTCGTCCAGCAGCTCGCCGAACGCCACATCGCCCAGGGCGTCGCCGACCCGGCGCTGCGCGCCAGGCTCACCCCGGACTACCGGATCGGCTGCAAGCGCATCCTGCTCAGCAACACCTACTACCCGGCGCTCGCCGCGGCCAACACCGAGGTCGTCTCCTCCGGCCTGCGCGAACTGCGCGGCTCCACCCTGGTGGCCGCCGACGGCAGCGAGCACGAGGTCGACGCCATCGTCTTCGGCACCGGCTTCCACGTCACCGACATGCCCGTCGGAGCCCGGGTGTTCGGCGCCAACGGGACCAGCCTGGCCGAGGAGTGGAAGGACGGCATGGAGGCGCTGCGCGGCTCGGCCGTGCACGGCTTCCCGAACCTCTTCTTCGTGATCGGCCCCAACACCGGCCTCGGCAACAGCTCGATGATCCTCATGATCGAGTCCCAACTGAACTACATGATCGACGCGTTGACCACGCTCGACACGGTGGGCGCCGCCGCCATGCAGCCCACCGTCCGGGCCCAGCGGCAGTGGAACCTGGAACTCCAGCACCGGATGGACCGCACCGTCTGGACCACCGGCGGCTGCCGCAGCTGGTACCTGGACCCGAGCGGCAAGAACACCGTGCTCTGGCCCGGTTCCACGACCTCCTTCCGCCGCGCCACCCGCAAGGTCGACCTGGGCGAGTACGAGCTGATCATGCGCACCGGGCCGAGCACCGCCCGTCCCGTCGCTTCCACCGCCGCCCAGGAGGCCACCGCGTGAGCACCGTCCAGCTGCCCGCCGAGTACGTCCCGCCCACGCCCGTCGAGGAGTTGAGCATCCGATCGGCGGACGGCATCCGACTGCACGTCGAGGTGCACGGCCAACCCGGCGCTCCCACCGTGGTGCTGTCCCACGGCTGGACCTGCTCGACCGCATTCTGGGCCCCGGTGATCCGCGAACTCTCCGACCGCTACCGGCTGGTGGCCTACGACCAGCGCGGCCACGGGCAGAGCGAGATCCCGCCCAGTCGGGCCCGCTACTCCACCCGGGCACTCGCCGAGGACCTGGCCGCCGTCCTCGCGCGGACCGTCCCGGCGGGGGAGCGGGCCGTGCTGGCCGGGCACAGCATGGGGGGCATGACCATCATGGCCGCCGGCGGCCGCCCCGAGGTCGCCGAGCGCACCGCCGCGAACGTCCTGATCTCCACCGGCCCGGCCGACCTGGTCGCCGAACTCACCGTCCTGCCGGACGGCCTGCGCGCCCCGCGTCTACGGCGATTCCTGCACCGGCAGCTGCTGCGCTCCCGGATGCCGCTCGGGCCGGTCTCGGGAGTGAGTCGGGCCGCGCTCAAGTACGCGACCATGGGGCCGAGTTCACCCGCCGGGCAGGTCGAGGCGACGGCCCGGATCGTGCACGCCTGCCCGGCCGCGGTCCGCTACCACTGGGCCGGAGTGCTCGACCGGCTGGACGTACGGGCCGGGCTCGGCCGGATCACCGCCCCCACCGCCGTGGTGGCGGGCACCGCGGACCGGCTCACCCCACCGGTGCACGCCCACCGGATGGTCGCCGAACTCGCCGACCCACAGGGGCTGTTGCTGCTTCCCGGAGTCGGTCACATGGCGCCGCTGGAGCGCCCGGTGGAGGTCGCGGCCGAGATCCACCGGATGGCCTCCGCTCACCTGGCGGGTGCACCCACCGAGACCGCTTCCGTCCCCGCCCCCGCTCCTGCCGTTGACCCCGCTCCTGCCGTCGACCCCGCCGTCGATCCCGCCGTTGAGAGGACCACCGTCGCATGAATGCCATCCCGCCGCTGTCCGCGCAGGTCGTGGTGGTCACCGGGGCCGCCCGTGGAGTCGGTGCGTCGCTGGCCCGGAAGCTGGCCCGGCGCGGGGCCAAGGTCGCGCTACTGGGCCTGGAGCCCGAGGAGTTGAAGGCGGTCGCGGCGCAGTGCGGCGCCGCCGCCACGGCGTGGGAGGTGGACGTCACCGATCTGGAGGCGCTCGCTGACACCGCCGAGCGGATCAAGGAGCACTACGGGCGGATCGACACCGTGGTCGCCAACGCCGGGATCGCGATCGGCGGACCGCTCGCCGACAGCGACCACCGGGCGTTCAGCCGGGTGATCGAGGTCAATCTGCTCGGCAGCGTCGCCACCGCGCGGGCCTTCCTGCCGGCTCTCACCGAGAGCCGCGGCTACCTGCTGCAGATCGCCTCGCTCGCCGCACTCACGCCCGCACCGCTGATGAGCGCCTACTGCGCCAGCAAGTCCGGGGTGGAGGCCTTCGCCCACTCGATCCGCGCCGAGGTCGCCTACCAGGGAGTCAAGGTCGGTGTGGGGTACCTGAGTTGGACCGACACCGACATGGTGCGCGGTGCCGACGAGGACGCCGTGCTCAAGCAGATGCGCAGCCGGCTGCCGTGGCCGGCCAACAAGACGTACCCGCTGGAGCCGGCCGTGGACCGGATCGTCGCCGGGATCGCCCGGCGCTCCGCCCATGTGTACGCCCAGGCGTGGTTGCGCGGGATGCAGCCGGTGCGCTGGCTGCTGCCGAGCCTGATCGCCGTGGTCGGCTCCCGCGACGTCGCCAAGCTCGCCCCGCAGCTCGCGGCCACCGCCGCCTCCCGCCTGCGCGCGGTCGGGGCCGGCGGCGCGGCCGACACCGCGGTGCGGAGGGATCGGACGGGGGCGGGGGACTGACAGCAGGTGACGGCTGGCAGCGAACAGCTGACAACTAACAGATGACGGATAACAGATGACGGATAACAACTTTCGAAATCTGTCATCTGTTAGTTGTTGCCCGTCACCCGTCACCCGTCACCCGCCACCCGCGATCCCCGCCAGCACCCCCAGCGCCCACCCCAGCACCGGCAACGGCGGCGAGGCCAGCCCCACCCGCACCGCGGACGGCGTGCTCCGCGGGTCCACCGCGAAGGCGGCGGCGGGCGTGACCGAGATGCCCGCCCGGGCGGCCGCGGCGACGAAGGTCTCCGCCCGCCAGGCCCCCGGCAGCTCCCACCACAGGTAGTACGAGCACGGGTCCGCCCGCAGCCGCTGTCCGGCGAGTACCTCCCGGGCCAGCGTCTGCCGGGCGGTCGCGTCCGCCCGCTTCGCCGCCGCCACTGCGGTCGGCGTCCCGTCCCCGATCCAGCGCACCGCCGCCTCCAGCGCGAAGCCGTTCGGCGTCCACCCGCCGGCCCGCAGCGCCCCCACGACCCGCTCCCGTAGCGCGTCCGGGACGACCGCGACCCCGGTGGTCAGTCCGGGGGCGAGCCGCTTGGAGAGGCTGTCGACCAGCACCGTCCGCTCGGGTGCCAGCGCGGCGAGCGGAGCAGACCCGGGCCGTAGGAAGGACCAGATCGCGTCCTCGACCACCGGCAGGTCCAGTCGGCGCAGCTCCCCGGCCAGGGCCGCCGCCCGCTCGGGCGGCAGGCTGGTGCCGAGCGGGTTGTGCAGCCGGGGCTGGACGTACACCGCGCTGAGCGGCGCCGCGCGGTGGGCCGCCGCCAGGGCGTCGGGCCGCAGCCCGTGCTCGTCGACCGCGAGCGGCACCAGCCGGATGCCCAACTGCCGGGCCACGGCCTTGACCACCGGGTAGGTCAGCGCCTCGACCCCCAGTCGCCGCCCGGGCGGCACCAGTGCGGCGAGCGCCCCCGCGACCGCCTGCCGCCCGTTGCCCGCGAACAGCAGCTCCCCGGGGTCGGCGCCCCAGCCGCCCGCATCCGTCGACAGCAGTTCCGCGAAGGCCCGCCGGGCGGCCGCTGTCCCCGCCGCGCCGACCGGCCGCAGCGCCTCGCCGAGCGCGTCCGCCCGCAGCAGCGGTGCCAGCGCGGCGGCGAGCAGTTCGGACTGTCCGGGTGTGGTGGGGTAGTTGAGCTCCAGGTCGATGGGCGTGTCGGCCGGTTCGGCGAGCGGGATCCGCCCGTCGTCGGCCGCCGTGCCGCGCCCGGCCCGGACGAAGGTGCCCCGCCCGACCTCGCCGACGGTCAGGCCGCGCCGGGCGAGTTCGCGGTAGACCCGGCCGGCGGTCGAGGCGGCGATGCCCCGGCGGCGGGCGAAGGCCCGCTGGGTGGGCAGCTGCCCGCCGGGCCGTAGCCGTCCGGTCATGATGTCGGCGGCGACCTCGTCCGCGATCAGCCGGTAGTCGTCCATCGGTTCCCCACTCCTTCGTGCCCGGGAGGCCTGAGGCTCATTGCACCGAGTGCAAAGCCATCATTGCATCGAGCGGGTTGCGCGCCCTAGCCTCCTCGCATGGACGAGCTGGATGCGTGGGACACGTTGACATCCGCCGTGGACGGCCACGCCGTGCTCGGCATCGCCGCCGTGGCGCTGGGCATGGTGCTGTCGCCGGGGCCGAACATGATCTACCTGGTGTCCCGCTCGATATCCCAGGGCCGCCGGGCCGGACTGGTCTCGCTGACGGGCGTCGCGACCGGCTTCCTGGTCTACCTGGTCGCGGTGACGGCCGGAGTGGCCGCGGTCTTCTCGGTCGTCCCCGCCCTCTACACCGGGATCAAGCTGGCCGGTGCCGGCTATCTGCTCTGGCTGGCCTGGAAGGCGGTCAAGCCCGGCGGCCCGGCGGTCTTCGCCCCGCAGCAGCTGCCGCCGGACCCGCCGCGCCGCCTGTTCGCGATGGGCTTCCTGACCTGCCTGCTCAATCCCAAGATCGCCATCATGTACATCTCGCTGCTGCCCCAGTTCGTGGCGCCCGAGCGCGGCCACGTCGCCCTGCAGAGCCTGGTGCTGGGCCTGGTCCAGATCGTGATCGCGGTCACCGTGAACGGCCTGATCGCACTGACCGCGGGCGGCATCGCGAGCTTCCTGGGCCGCCGCCCGGCCTGGCTGCGCGTCCAGCGGTACGTGATGGGCACGGTGCTCGCCGGTCTGGCGGTGCACATCGCCGCCGACCGGGCCAAGGCGGTGGCCGTCTGACCGGCGCGGCCGTCAAGCCGACTCGGTCGTCAAGCCGACTCGGTCGTCAAGCCGACTCGGTCGTCAAGCCGACTCGGCCGTCCAATCGCCCCGGGCGGCGGCCCGCAGCAGCTCGTAACCCGCCTGTACGAAACGCCCGTTCAGCGCGGGCGCGGTGTTGGCCAGCGCGGCGACGGCGGCCGGTCCCTCCGGCGCGAAGCCGACGAAGGCGGTGAACCCCCGGGTGCCGCCGGAGTGGAAGTACAGGTCCCGCCCGCCCGACTGCCGGTGCATCCAGACCAGGCCGAGCCGGTCGGTCGAGTGCGGCAGCCGCAGCCTCAAGCGCTGGACGTCCCGCGCCGCTGCCCCCAACTCGCCGTCCGCCCCGTCGAGATGGAGCCTCAGATAGCGCATCAGGTCGGCCCCGCTCGCCCGTACCGCGCCCGCGCCCGGGAGGCCGGGGATCCGCCAGGGCGACAGCGCCCGCCCGCGCCGGTGTCCGACCGCCTGCCCCGGTGCGTCCGGTGCGCAGCCCGTGGAGCGCAGCCCCAACGGTCGGCAGATCCGTTCGGCGAGCAGTTCCCCGTACGGCATCGCGGCGGTTTCGGCGAGGGCCCGGCCGAGGAGCGCGACCCCGTAGTTGGAGTACCCGTACCGGCTGCCCGGCCTCCGGCGTACGGTGGTTCGGGCCAGTCCGTCCCTCAACTGCTCGTCGCCGTACGCGGCGTAGGGGTTGCTGGACCAGGCCGGCGCGGCGCTCGCGAGCAGCCCCGGTGGTAGGCGGGGCAGGCCGGAGGTGTGGGTGGCCAGGTGCAGCAGGCGGATCGGCTCGGTGGAACGGACGCGCGCCGGGCGCCAGTGTGGCGGCAGTCGGTTCTCCACCGGGTCGTCCAGGGCGAGTTCACCGCGTACGGCCAGGTCGGCCAGCAGCAGCGCGGTGAAGGTCTTGGTCACCGAGCCGAGTTCGAAGACGGTGTCCGGGGTGCACGGCGGCGCGGTCGGCCGGTGCCCGAGCCGTCCGTGGCACCGGATCTCCTCGTCGCCCCCTCGTGCGACGGCGACGGTGACGGCGGTGGCGTGCGGCCCGGCCGCCCGCACCGCCCGGGCGACCAGTGGGTCGAGTCCGGGGGCCGGGTTCACCCGGCCGCCGTGGTCGCGCCGAGCGCCCGGGCGAGCGTGATGTCCCCGGCGACCACCGCGACGACGGCGGTGTGCTCGTGGTCGCGGAACGCCTGCTCGGGGTCCTCGTCGACGGGGTCGGTGTCGCGGGGGAGCAGTCCGTCCTCGCGTTGGATGGTGGCCAGCGCCTCCCAGCCCTGCCGCCCGGTGGCCGGTTCGCCGATGCACGCGTCGACGACGAGGAGTTCGGCCACCAGGTCCCACTGCCCGATCTCCGCCCAGATGTCGAGCCAGACCGGCAGCCAGTCGCGCAGGTAGTCGCGCATCGGTGCGGGCAGGCCGTCCGGGCGGGCGCCCCAGTCGGTGAGGTGGAACACGGTGTGGGTGACCTGGTAGCCGGTCATCCAGTTGACGGTCCAGGGCTCGGGGGTCGCACCGAGCCAGGTGCCGGCGGCCAGGGCGGACCAGTCCGGCCGGTGGCCGAGTCCGACGATCCGTCGGGCGTTGGCCACGGCGAGCCGTCGGTTGGGCTGGACCTCGGCGGCGTGCACGGACCGCAACCGGCTGAGCGAGTCGAGGAGTTCCTCCAGCGCGGGGTGGCGGTACCCGGCCCGGGCGAAGTGGGCGTAGGTCTCCAGCGGATCGGTCATGGTCAGGTGGCGCAGCTGCCGCTCGTAGAGCAGGTCGCCCTCGCGCAACTGCGCCCAGGCGTGGTCGAGCAGTTCCTGCGCGGCACGGCTGTCGGCGGGCCCGGTGACGCCGTCGCGCAGTACGAGCGAGGCAGCCAGGGCGACTTCGCCCAGCGGCTTGTAGACGTCGTTGGGGTCGGCGAGGTCGATGACGACGTCGTCGGGGATCCGGCCCAGGCCGTTGCGGTGGGAGGTGTGCAGCCAGCCCAGCGCGCGGGAGGCGAGCCGCTGGGCGGTGGCGAGGACGAGGGTGTCGGTCACGGTGCCCGGTTCCCTTCGGCGGTCGGCGGCCGGGAGCGCGGGAGCAGTCGGCGGGCGGCTTCCAGCTCCAGTCCGGTGCGGGCGCTGCCGTCGCCGGCCAGCCGGATCCGCTCCAGGACGGGTTCGAGTTCCAGTCGCGACGGGCGGCCGTCGGCGGTGGCCCGGGCGAGCCAGCGGGTGAGTCGGGCGGCGGTGGTGAGGTCGCGGCGCAGCATGGCGCGGACGGTGCCGCGGGCGAGCGCCGACGTGTTCGTCCGGGCCGCCTCGTGCACCGGACCGTCGAGGCCCGGCAGCGCGAGCGCGGACAGCTGTGCCATCCGCACCGACCAGGCCTGCCAGCCCATGGCGGACGGGTCGGGGAGCGGGGCCGGTTGCGCTCCGGCGGTCCCGTACGGCGTGCGGGCGAGCAGTTGGCCGGCCGCCCAGTCCTGCCACCCGATCACCAGTTCCGCCTCGGGCGAGGTCGGCGCGGGTGCCGGGAAGGCGCGTCGGCCTTCGGACAGGAGGGCCGCGGTGGGGCCGTCCGGTTCGGCTCCGGTGAACAGTTGCGGGGCGAACAGGTCTGCGCCGAGCACGCGTACCGCGGCCAGCAGCGGGCGCGTGGCGGCGGTGTCCGGGTCCACGATCGCGGCAGCGCCGTCGCCGTTGCGGAGGGCGTCGAGGGTCCGGCCCGCCACCTGTTCCACGGCGGCGGCGTAGGTGTCGCGCAGCGGCGTCTCGGCGAACGGCATCGGTGGTGCCTCCCTTGCGGGCGCTGGGTCCCGGTACGGAGTGGGCCGGTCCGCCGTTGCGAACCGGCCCGGCGGTCGGGCCGCCCGGGGCTCACCGGGTCGGCTTCTCCTTGGGCTGCTTCGGCGACAGCAGGATCAGCGCCAGCAGGACACCGGCGGCCTCGGGCGAGTACGTGGGCGCGTCGGACACGACGGCCTCGTCCTCCACCATCAGGCTCGCGAGTGTTTCGGCCTCGGCGAGCGTCGCGCTGCGTGACGCCGAAGCGGTTTCGGTCCGGAACTGAGTAAGCATCAGATGTGCCTCCTCGTCTGGTTTTCATCACCCGGTCGGGCGATGCCCCTGTCCGACACTACGAGCACGATCCGGTGCCTGCATCCGCAGCCCGCTGAGCTGGGACGTTGCCCTGGGTGTGGGCGCGGCTGCGGTGAGTCGGTACGGTCTGGGCATGACCACAGCCTTGATCACCGGCGCGACCGCCGGCATCGGAGCCGCGTTCGCGCGCCGGCTCGCCCGCAGCGGCTACCGCCTCGTCCTGGTGGCCCGCGACACCGAGCGCCTGGAGCGCGCGAGCGCGAACCTGCAGCTCAAGTACGGCGCGGAGACGGAGGTGCTGACCGCCGACCTCGCCACCGACGAGGGCATCGCCGCCGTCGAGGCCCGGCTCGCGGACGCCGCCCGCCCGGTGGACCTCCTGGTCAACAACGCCGGCTTCGGCAACAAGGGCGCCTTCGGGACCGTCCCGCTCCAGGACGAGCTGGACATGCTCAAGGTGCACGTCGAGGCGATCCTGCGGCTGACCACGGCCGCCCTGCCGGGGATGCGCGAGCGCGGCCGGGGCGCGATCGTGAACGTCGCCTCGGTGGCGGCCTTCCTGCCGCGCGGCACGTACGGGGCGAGCAAGGCCTGGGTGGTCAGCTTCACCCAGGGCGTGCTGCGCGACCTCGGCGGGACGGGCGTGCGGATGATGGCGCTCTGCCCGGGCTTCACCCGGACCGAGTTCCACCAGCGGGCGGGCATGGGCACGGGCAACATCCCCGCCTGGTCCTGGCTCTCGGCCGAGCGGGTGGTGGACGAGGCGATGCGTGACCTCGCCCGCGGTCGCTCGGTGTCCGTGCCGGGCAAGCGCTACAAGCTGGCCGTGGCGCTCGCCCGGGTGCTGCCGTCCGGCAAGCTCGGCGGGCTGTCCTCGAAGGCGGCGCGCACGTACCGGACGAACTGACGCGCGCGGCGGCCGGTCGGCCGGACGGGGACAGCTCCAGCGGGAGGGGATCCAGCGCGAGGGAATCCAGCGGGAGGGAATCCAGCGCGAGGGGATCCAGCGCGAGGGAATAGAGCCACCCTCACTATTAGCTTGCCTAACTATGAGCTACTCTCGCTATGCTGGTGTCCGTCCGGCCGCCGCACCCCCGTCCGCGCCCCCACCCCGGCGCGCCCGACCCAGGGAGGCCCGTACTTGAGGCCCGCCATCAACTGGACCCCGCCCGAACGCGCCGAGGGCGACCCCCGCCCGCCGGCCCAGTGGCGCCGCATCATCGCGCTCTTCCGCCCCTACCGGGGCCGGCTCACCACGGTGGGGCTGCTGGTCGCCGCCTCCGCCGTGGTGTCCGTCGTCTCGCCGTTCCTGCTCAAGGCCGTGCTGGACACCGCCATCCCGCAGGGCCGCACCGGGCTGCTCAGCCTGCTCGCGCTCGGGATGATCCTCACCGCCGTGGTGAACAGCGTCTTCAACGTGCTGCAGACGCTGATCTCCACCACCGTCGGCCAGCGCGTCATGCACGACCTGCGCACCTCCGTCTACGGCCACCTGCAACGGCAGTCGCTGGCCTTCTTCACCCGCACCCGCACCGGCGAGGTGCAGTCCCGGATCGCCAACGACATCGGCGGCATGCAGTCCACGGTGACCTCCACCGCGACCAGCCTGGTCTCCAACCTCACCGCCGTGATCGCCTCGATCGTCGCCATGGTCGCCCTCGACTGGCGGCTGACCGTCGTCTCGCTGGTGCTGCTCCCGCTGTTCGTCTGGATCAGCCGCCGGGTCGGCCAGGAGCGCAAGAAGATCACCACCGAGCGGCAGAAGCAGCTGGCCGCGATGAGCTCGGCGGTCCAGGAGTCGCTGTCGGTCAGCGGCATCCTGCTCGGCCGCACCATGGGCCGCTCCGACTCGCTGGCCCGGGAGTTCACCGAGCAGTCCGACCAGCTCGCCGACCTGGAGGTGCGCTCCAGCATGGCCGGGCGCTGGCGGATGAACACCATCATGATCGTGATGGCCGCGATGCCCGCGCTGATCTACTGGGCGGCCGGACTGACCTCCGCCGCCGGTGCGCCGATCGTCTCGGTCGGCACCCTGGTCGCCTTCGTCACCCTCCAGCAGGGCCTGTTCCGCCCGACCGTCAGCCTGCTCTCCACCGGCGTGGACGTGCAGACCTCGCTCGCGCTCTTCCAGCGCATCTTCGAGTACCTCGACCTGCCGGTGGAGATCGCCGAACCGCCGCACCCGGTCACCCTGGCCGACATCCGCGGCGAGGTCCGCTTCGAGGCCGTCGACTTCCGGTACGACCCCGAGCAGGAGCGCCCCACCCTGGACGGCGTCGAGCTCAAGGTCCCGGCCGGGACGTCCCTGGCCGTCGTCGGCGAGACCGGCTCGGGCAAGACCACCCTCAGCTACCTGGTGCCGCGGCTGTACGACGTCACCGGCGGCCGGGTCACCCTGGACGGCGTGGACGTGCGCGAGCTGTCCTTCGACACCCTGGCCCGCGCGGTCGGCGTGGTCTCCCAGGAGACCTACCTCTTCCACGCCTCGGTCGCCGAGAACCTGCGCTTCGCCAAGCCGGGCGCCAGCGACGCCGAACTGGTCGAGGCCGCCCGGGCCGCGCAGATCCACGACACCATCGCCGCCCTCCCGGACGGCTACGACACCCTGGTCGGCGAACGCGGCTACCGCTTCTCCGGCGGCGAGAAGCAGCGCCTCGCGCTCGCCCGCACCATCCTGCGCAACCCGCCCGTGCTGATCCTGGACGAGGCCACCAGCGCGCTCGACAACCGCACCGAACACGCCGTCCAGCAGGCCGTGGACACCCTGGCCGCCGGCCGGACCACCATCACCATCGCGCACCGGCTCTCCACCGTCCGCTCCGCCGACCAGATCGCCGTCCTGGACCGCGGCCGGGTGGTCGAACTCGGCACCCACGAGGAGCTGGTGGAACGGGACGGACGGTACGCGGCGCTGCTGCGCCGGGAGACGCCGGAGGCGGCGTCCCTGTCGGACGCCGCCCTCGGTCACGCGTAGTCGTACCGGCCGCGCGGATCACTGGCCGCGCGCAGTCGTTCCGGTCGCGCGGATCGCCGGCCGCGCCCGGTCGTTCCGGTCGCGCGGATCGCCGGTCACGTGTTCGTACCGGCCGCGCGGATCGTCAGGAGGCCGGAGACGCGGCGCTCAGGCCGCCTTCGGCACCTCGTTGTAGCCGTCCGCGACCTCCTGGCCGGAGAGCCGCTGGATCGCCGCCATCACCTCGTCGGTCACCTGGCGACGGGCCTTCAGCGAACGGGCCTGCCCGTGCAGCTCGTCGAAGTGCAGCGGTTCGCCGAAGCGGACGGTCACCTTCTTGATCCGCGGCAGCCGCTTGCCCACCGGAAGGATCTGCTCCGGGCCCTCCAGGGCCACCGGGACGACCGGGACGCCCGCGGTCAGCGCGAGCCAGGCGACCCCCGTCTTGCCCCGGTAGAGCCGGCCGTCCAGCGACCGGGTGCCCTCCGGGTAGATGCCGAAGGCCTTGCCGTCCTCCAGGATCTCCAGCGCCGACTCCAGCGAGGCCTGGGCGGAGCGGTAGGTGCCGCGCTCGACCGGAACCGCGCCGATCGACTCGAAGAAGCCCTTGGAGAGCCGGCCCTTGAGCCCGGTGCCGGTGAAGTACTCGGCCTTGGCGAGGAAGTGGACCCGGCGCGGGGCGGTGAGCGGGATCACCACGCTGTCGATGAACGACAGGTGGTTGCTGGCCAGGATCACCCCGCCCTTGCGCGGCACGTTCTCGATGCCCTCGATGGCCGGACGCCAGATCCCGCGTGAAACGGGTTTCAGCACCAGCCTGGTGGCGAGGTCGAGCACGGGTTCCCTCCCTGGACGAACGACCGCCCCGGAGGAGTCCGGGTCAGCAATCAGACCCGCAGACTACGACACCCACCCGGGAGCCCGTCCACTCCCGCCGACCGTGGCGAACACCACGGCCGGGTAGGGTACGGCCGTCCGAACCGAGCAAGAGTTTGCAGTACCCAGGAGGAACGATGGAGAGCGTCGCGGCCATCAAGGAGATGTTCGACCGTTTCGACAAGAACGGCGACGGCAAGATCACCCCGGCCGAGTACGCGCTGGCCGCCAACGAGATGGGCGACCACAGCGTCACCATCTCGATGGCCGAGGCGCTGATCCACGCGATGGACACCCGTCACCAGGGCTACCTGGACTTCGAGGAGTTCCTGGCCGCCCGCCAGCGCTGAGCCCGCACGGACGGGGCCGGTCGCCGTACCGGCGGCACCGGCCCCGTCCGCAGGCCCCGTCGTTCGCCCTACCGCGCGTCCTGCTACTCGCCCTACGGCCCGTCCGCCGGAGCCGCCGGAGCCGCCGGGAACACCCGGCGCACCACCCGCTCCGCCGCCCCGCCGTCGTCCCAGACGCAGAACCTCTCCCGGAACCGCTTGCGCGCCCCCGGCTCCGGGTCGCCCGCGCGCAGCGCCCGTGCCAGCCCCGCCGCGTCGACCGTGACCGCGCCCGGCGGCTGCGCGAACAGGTCGAAGTACACGCCGCGTTCGCGCTGGTACTCCTCCCAGTCCGGAGCGAATATGACGACCGGTCGGTCCAGCACCGCGTAGTCGAACATCATCGACGAGTAGTCCGTCACCAGCGCGTCCGCCGCCAGGTAGAGGTCCTCGACCACCGGGTGCGCCGACACGTCCACGATCTCCGCCGCGTCCTCACCGGCCGTCAGGTCGCCCGGTCCGTCGGCGTGGAAGTAGTGGGTGCGCACCAGCAGCGTGAACCGCGGGCCCAGCGCCCGCGCCAGCTCCGCCACGTCCAGCAGCGGCACGTAGCCGCCCTTGCCGCCGCGGTGGGTCGGCGCGTACAGCACCGACGTGGTGCCGGGCCGCAGCCCCAGCCGCTCGCGCATGGCCAGGACCTCCCCCGGGGTGGAGTTGGCCAGCCGGTCGTTGCGCGGGTAGCCGGTGTCCAGCATCTCGTAGCGGCCCGGGAAGGCCCGGGCGAAGTGCTCGCTGGTGTGCGGGTTGGAGGAGACCAGGAAGTCCCAGCGGTCGACGGCCTCCTGGAGCCGGTCGAAGTCCATCCCCTCGGCGGCGGCCTCGGGGCGGCCCCGCAGGTCCATCCCCATCGCCTTGAGCGGGGTGCCGTGCTGGGTCTGGACGTGCACCGTGCCCGGCCGCTTCGCCATCGTGCGCGGGAAGTTGACGTTGTTCACGAAGTACTTCGCGGTCGCCATCGCCTTGAGGTACGCCGGGGTGTTGACGATCACGTACGGGACGCCGGGCGGCATCGCGTCGGCCTGCCGGCGGTTCTCCACCACCCACACGCCGCGGATCTGCGGGGCGAGTTCCTTCGCCTTCTCGTAGATCGCCGCCGGGCTGCACGCGTAACCCCGGTGCCAGTACGCGGCGTAGACCGCCAGGTGCTCGTCCAGCGGCAGGCGGCGGAACGCGTTGTACGCCGTGAACCGGGCGCCGCTGCGCACGCCCTTCTTCACCGCGGGGGCCACCGCCCGTGCCCCGCGCTTGAGTTCGCGCGGCAGCCGGCCGGTACGGCGCAGCTCGGCGTACGCGATCCGGGCGCCGCGCGAGGCCAGCCGGTACTGCACGCCGCGCACCCCGCCGGGGAAGCGGTAGTCGGCCGGGCGGTGGCGCTCGAAGTGCGCGGCGACCCGGTGGAAGTAGTCCCGGCGCCGGTCGACCGGGACCAGCCCGGGGGTGTCGTAGACGTTCAGCGCCTGGCGGACGGTCCGGTCGAAGACCAGGGTGCGCAGCGCCGGCGGGACGGGCCGTCCGGGGCCGTCCGGGCGCTCGCACCGGTCCAGGAAGGCGAAGATGGCGTCGTACTGGGCGAACACGTCGGCGTGCTTGGGGGAGGCGGTGGCGGTGATCGCGCCGTCCCGGCCGCGCCGGTAGTTGTAGCAGGGGCGGTCGAGGTAGCGCAGCCGCCCGGCGGCCAGCAGCGCGGGGTAGGTGACCGAGATGTCCTCGTAGTAGCCGCGGCCGAAGGAGACCCCGAGGCCCTCCAGGAACGCACGGCGGAACACCTTGTTCCACACCGACATCACGGTCTGGAACAGCGCCGGGTGCTCGGCCACCGTGCAGCCCTCGACCAGCGGGGAGCCGACCAGCACGTGCCGCCAGGGGTTGGGCTCGCTCCCGCCGTCCGGGTAGACGTGGGTGAAGTCGGTGAGCAGGACGTCGGCGGGCGCCTCGCGGCGGCGCTCCTGCGTCAGCTCGTCCAGGATCACGCCGACCGTCCGCTCGGGCAGCCAGTCGTCGCTGTCCACGAACCAGACGTACTCGCCGCGCACCTGCGGCAGGGCGGCGGCCCGGGCGCCGCCGAGGCCCTGGTTCTCGGTGAGGTGCATCACGCGCAGCCGGGGGTCGCAGGCGGCGTAGGCGTCCAGGACCGCGCCGGAGCCGTCGGGGGAGAGGTCGTCGACCGCGATGACCTCGAAGCGGGTCTCGGCGGCGGGGGTCTCGCCGAGGATCGAGTCGAGGCAGCGCGGCAGGTACCGCTCCACGCCGTGGACCGGGAGCACGATGCTGAGGAGGAGGGACACGCTGGCCGAGTCTACCGATCCACGCGGTGCGACCTGCGGGGACGTCCGGCCGGGACGGGACGGGGGCGGTGGTCGTGCGGGGCCAGGTGGAGCGGAGGCCGGCGCCGGGGGTCGGAGGGGGGTCGGAGCGGGGGTGATCACCGGTCCGGGACCGCCGGTGCCTGGCCCCGGAACGGGGTGGCACCGGCAGTCTGGTGGCGGCCGGGCCGACCCTCTACGGCCGGCCGCCGGTCCGGGCACCGTACGGGCCTGGTCACCGCAGCGTCGAGGTGACCGGGCAGTGGCCCGCAGGAGCCGGAGTTCGATCGAGTCGCTTCACGACTCGAACACGCACCTGCGTGCGGTGCGGGCACCGGTGCGTGCCTCAGATACTGCTTGGAGGATCGACGCGAGTCAATCCCTCGTATGTGTTCACTTCATGAATCGGCTGGCGTGCGGTCGACCACCCGCCGGTGATCGTTTTGTCGACCTCGCGACTGTCCCCTATATGGGGGCGATTCGTCGACACCGCAGTCGAGGCCGCAGGAGTGCCTGTCGTACGCCACCTCGCACCCGCCTGCGCGCGGCGTGCACCGCGCAGACGGACGCCGGGGCCGTGCCTCCTGGCCCTGGTGACGAATGGCGGGTCGTGCACCATCATTGATGCCTAGTCGTGACCGCCCGAGCTGCCCCTGGTGCATCGTCAGTTGACGCCGCACGGTACGGTGGCACAACACCGAGGACGGTTGCGCGAAGGCCGTCCCTCACGGATAGTCTTCGCCTCACGGCCCTGGCGCCTCGTAGGGGTGGGAAAACTGATGGAACACATGCAAGTGCGGACTCGGCCCCGTGTGCCGGCGGTCCAGTGCGGTGTCGGCGCGACCGGCCGCCGGATCGAGCGACACCTGGCCGTGCTCGGCGCGCCCGCGCTCCCGGCGGTGGACACCGCCGAGGCGCTCGGGTTGATAAGGGAGCTGACGCCGCGCGGCGCCGACACCCCGGCGGCGGCCCGCCGTCGCCACACCCGGGTCTCGCTGCTGGCGCCACTGCGCCGGCTGCGCCGCAGCCTCTTCGGCGGGCGCGGCTGAGATCCTCGAGCAGGCCCGGGGCCTCGGCCCGGGACCGGCTCACGAACGACCCGACGGACCACCGGCCCGTCGGGTCGTCGGCGTATCCGGAGACGGGGCCGCCAGATTGGTCTGAACCTCTCACCCTACGCGAGGCCGCCGCCCCCGCGTGGGCAGTCGGCGAGGCAGTACGCCCGACCGGTCGACCTGGGCCAGGATGGCGCCATGGCGGACAACAACCACTCCACGTCAGCCGGGGCGACCGGGTCCTTCCAGACCACCACCCTGGAGATCACCACCGGCAACCGCGAGGTCGCGCTGGACATCACCGACCGCTGCGCCGCGTTCCTCGACGAGCGGGCCGCCGGGCGGGACGGGCTGCTCAACGTCTTCGTCCCGCACGCCACCGCCGGGATCGCCGTCCTGGAGACCGGCTCGGGCAGCGACGACGACTTCCTCGCCACCCTGCGCGAGCTGCTACCGGCGGACGACCGCTGGCGCCACCGGCACGGCAGCCCCGGCCACGGACGGGACCACGTGGTGCCCGGCCTGGTCGCCCCGCACGCCACCCTCCCGGTGCTCGGCGGCCAACTGGCCCTCGGTGTCTGGCAGTCCGTGGTGCTGATCGACACCAACGGCGACAACCCGCGCCGCACCGTGCGGCTGTCCTTCCTCGGCTGAGTGCCGGGCCGGGCTACGGGCCGGACTACGCGCCGAGCTACGGGCCGGACTACGCGCTGAGCTACGGGCCGGACTACGCGCTGAGCTACGAGTCGAGCCTCGCGACGTGGCCGGCCACGGCCGCGAGGTAGCGCTCGATCGCCAGGTACTGGCAGAGCAGCGCGACCGGCCGGCCCAGCCGGGCGTACCAGGCGGACAGCCGGGAGAACGCGGCCACCTCGAACCACACCTCGCCGTCGGCGTCCATCGACACCAGGAACGACTCCTCCCCGCACTCCGGATGCCCCGGCAGCGTCCCGTACGCGAACCCGATCCGGTCCGGTCCGGTCACCGTCCACACCACCCGGCAGGGGATCACCAGCCTCGGCCACCGGCTGCCCGGCAGGCTCAGCCGCAGCAGCACGGTGGCCCCGTCCCGGACCGGCCCGCCCGGGTACACCGCGAACCCGGTCCCCAACTGGCTGCCCCACCCGAGCACGTACCGCCCGGCCCGCTCCAGTACCTCCGGCCCCCGCCCCAGGTGCACCCGCCGGCGCAGGTGCGCGTACCCCTCCGGCAACGGCCCACCCCGGGTCGCCCCCACCTCCGCGTACGTCGGCCCGCCCGCCCGGGCCTCCCGCAACCGCCGCCGGAGACCCCCGGACCCACGAACCGTGCCGACTGTGCCGCTTGTGCCAACCATGCCGGTCACGCTAGCCCCGGGCCGCGGGCCCGCCTTGCGGCGGGGTGGGGGCGGGGAGTAGGAAGGCGGCATGAGTGAGAGCAGGACGGACGGCGCCGTGGTGGGCGGGGACGCGGCGGTCTGCGGGCCGGTGCCGGTGGGGGCGACGGAGGCGGCGCTGCGGGAGGACCCGGGGGCGGTGGGACCGCGGGCCGACTGCGTGCTGTGCGGTGAGCCGACGGTGCTGCCCGCCGACCAGCCGGGCAGCACCCTGTGCCCGACCTGTGCCTGGCAGCAGGCCCAGCGGATCGCCTGTTCGGGCTGAGCGGCCTGCGCGGGCCGGGTCGGCCGCTCGGGCCGAGCGTGTTGCGCGGGGTGGGCGGGCTGGGGGCGTTGGGCGGGGTGGGCGTCAGGCGTCCTCCCGGCCGGCCAGGGCGAGGGTGGAGCCGTGGCGGCCCTTGCGGACCAGGAGCTGGGCCGGGATGCGGCTGCGCAGGTCGGCGACGTGGCTGACGATGCCGACGGCGCGGTCCCGCTCGCGCAGGCCGTCGAGGACGTCCATCACCTCCTCCAGGGACTGTTCGTCCAAGGTGCCGAAGCCCTCGTCGATGAAGAGGGTGTCCAGCGGCATCCCGCCGGCCTCGTCGGTGACCACGTCGGCCAGGCCGAGGGCGAGGGAGAGCGAGGCGAAGAAGCTCTCGCCGCCGGAAAGGGTTGCGGTGTCCCGCTCGGTGCCCGTCCAGGCGTCGACGACGCGCAGGGCCAGTCCGGAGCGCTTGTTGCCGGTGCCGCGGTCGTCGCTGTGGACCAGGGTGTAGCGGCCGCCGGACATCCGGACCAGCCGGTCGCTGGCCGCCGCCGCGACCTGCTCCAGCCGGGCCGCGAGCACGTACGACTCCAGCCGCATCCGCAGCCGGTTCTCGGTGGAGGTGCCGGCGGCCAGCGCGGCCAGCCGGTTGATCCGCCCGTACCGCTCCAGGGTCGGGGCCAGCTCGGCGGCCAGTTCGCCCAGTCGGTGCCCGATCTCGGCGAGTGCCGCGCAGCGGTCCCGGGCGGCCGACCGGGCGGCGTGCGCCCGGCCGAGGCGGTCGGTGGCGGCGCTCAGCGCGGTCGCGGCGGCGGGCAGGTCGACCGGCGGACGGGCGGCGGCCTCGGCCAGTTCGGGCAGCGCCAACTCGTGCCGGACGGCGGCGGACTCCGCGCGGTGCCGCTCCAGCCGGGCCTCCAGCCGGTCCCGCTCCTCCCGGGGCAGCAGGACGGCGAGCGCGGCCCCGGCATCCGGGAAGCCCGCCGCCGCGGCGGCCTTGCCGAGTTCCTCCTCGGCCGCGTCGAGCCGCTCCCGCGCCTCCGACGCCGCCCGCGCGGACCCGGCCACCGCGGCGACCGCCTCGGCGAGCCGGCCCAGCGTCGCGGCCCGGTCGGCGACCGAGGCGGCCGCGCCGCGCGCGGCCGACACCCTGGCACTCAGCACCCGCTGCTCGTCCGCCAGGGCCTGCAGCCGGTCGGTGAGGACGGCGGCGCGCTCCTTGGCCTCGTTCAGCTCGTCCAGCCGACGGGTGCGGTCCTGCGACAGCCGGGCGATCTCCCGGCCGACCCGGCCGAGCGCCTCCGCCTCGTGCAGCGCGGCGCGGTGCTCCCGCTCCAGTTCGGCGAGCGAGCGCGCGAGCACCTCTGCGGCCTCGGGGCCGGCCGCACCGGTGGCCGTCGCCTCGCGCACCCGCAGCGCGGTCAGCGCCTGGTCGGCCTCGCCCCAGACCCGCTCGGCGGCGGCCTGCGCCCGACCGGCCCGCTCCTCGTCCTCGGCGCTCACCCGGCCGCCGTCGGCGGCCTCGGCGGGCGCCGGGTGCTCGGCCGAGCCGCAGACCCGGCAGGCCTCGCCCGAGCGGAGCTGCTCGGCCAACTCGGCGGCCATGCCGGCCAGTCGGCGGTCCCGCAGGTCCAGGCCGAACTCACGGGCGTCCAGCGCGGCCGTGCGCAGCTCGGCGACCCTCGGCTCGGCCGCCGCGATCTCGACCCGCAGGCCGTCCCGCTCCCGGGCCGCGGCCAGGCGGGTGGTCGACTCGGCGCGCCGGCCGTCCAGTTGCTCGACCCGGGCGCCCGCCGTCCGGGCCCGTTCCTGCTGCTCCTCCAGGCGGCCCAGCTCGCCGTCGAACTCGGCCAGCCAGTCCTCGGCCTCCTCGGCCCGCTCCTCGGCGCCGCGCCGCTCCGCGGCCAGGGCGAGCTGCTCGCGGGCGAACTCGGCGCAACGCTGCTCCTCCGCCCGGGCCGTCTCCAGCCGGACCACCTCGGCGCGCAGCCCCAGCTCCGCGTCGGCCAGCTCGGCGGCACCGGCCCCGGCCCCGGCCGGGACGTGCTCCGCGATCCCGGTACGGGCCAGCGCCTCCCGGCGCCGCTGCTCCGTCTCCCGGGCCCGGCCGAGCGCCTCGGCCGCGCTCTCCCGCAGGCGCAGCGCGGATTCCACGCCGACCGCCTCCTGGGCGGCCGCGAGCCGCTGCCGGTCCCGCGCCGCGGCCGGTTCGAAGGCGGCCAGCCGGTCGGCCTCGGTCAGTGCCTCCCGGTGCCGGCGCTGGCGGGCGGCGAGCTCCTCGGCGCCTTCGCGCCCGTGCTGGGCGGCCCGGTGCGCGGCCTCGGCGCCCGCGAGCGCGGCCTCGGCGACGGTGAGCTGCTCGGCCGCGCCGCCGCGCAGGATCGCGGCCCAGCCGAGCAGCCCGGGGGCGAGGTCGGCGTCGCCGTCCTCGGCCGGCACCCACGCCCCGGCGGGTTCGGCCCCGGGGCCGGCGGCCTGCTCGGCCTTGCTGGCGAGGTCCCGCAGGCGTCGGCGTCCGGCCTGGACGGCCGTCTCCTGGGTGCGGCGCCGGTCGGCGAGCCAGGCCTCGACGTGCCCGTAGCGTTCGGTGTCGAAGAGGCGGCGCAGCAGTTTTCCGCGCTCCTCGGAGTCCCCCTTGAGGAAGCGGGCGAAGTCGCCCTGCGGCAGCAGCACCACCTGGCAGAACTGCTCCCGGCTCATGCCGATCAGCCGGTGGATCTCCTCCCCGGCCTCCTGGTGCGACTTGCTGACCGGCTGCCAGCCGGGGGCGCCGTCGCCCGCGTCGGCGGCCCACGCGCGCAGCAGGGTCTGCGGTCGCTCGACGGTGGTGCCGGTGCCGACCTTCTTCGGCCGGCGCTGCTCGGGCAGCCGGGTGATCCGCAGCCGACGCCCGCCCAGCGTCAGCTCCAGCTCGACCTGGGTCAGCCGTTTGGGGTCGGCGTGGTCGCTGCGCAGCCGGTTGGCCCGGCGGGCGTTGGGCGTCTCGCCGTACAGCGCGAAGCAGACCGCGTCCAGCACGCTGCTCTTGCCCGCGCCCGTCGCCCCGCGCAGCAGGAACAGCCCGCCGGCGGCGAGCGCGTCGAAGTCCACCGTCTCGCTGCCCGCGAACGGGCCGAAGGCGGTGACGGTGAGCCGGTGCAGCCTCATCGGGGCAGGTCCGCCTTCCGGTCGGCGTCCGTGCGGACGTGCTCGAAGCCCTCGCGCAGCCAGCCGAGCTCGTCCGGCTCCGGCTCGGCCCCGGGGCGGACGTGCCGCAGGAAGCCCTCGGCGATCTCCAGGTCCTCCCGGCCGCTGACCCGGGAGGCGTACGACCGGGACGGCTCGGTGCCGCCGTCCTCGGGGTCGAACAGCAGCTGGAGGGTGTGCGGGAAGCGGCGGCGCAGCTGCTCCATCGGCTCGCCCGGGCGGGCGGCGTCGGTGAGCGTGGCCTGCACCCAGGACTGCTCGTCCTCGGTGTACCTCTCGTCCGTGAGCAGCTCGGCGAGGGTGCCGCGCAGGGTGGCGAGGGCGCGCGGCCGGGGGCAGTCGACCCGCTCGGCCGCCACCGCGCCGTCGGCGGCGAGGTCGACCAGCCACATGGTCTTGCGCTGGCGCGCCTCGGAGAAGGAGTAGGCGAGCGGGGAGCCGCTGTACCGCAGGTGGGGGGCGAGGGTCTGGCAGCCGTGGAGGTGGCCGAGCGCGGCGTAGTGCACCCCGTCGAACACCGAGGCGGGGACGGCGGCGACCCCGCCGACGGCGATGTCCCGCTCGCTGTCGCTCGGTGCTCCGCCGGTGACGAAGGCGTGCGCGAGCACCACCGCCCGCGTCCCCTCCGGGCGGGCCGCCAGGTCGGCCCGGACCTGCTCCATCGCCGCGCCGAGCACCGCCGCGTGCCCGCCCTTGGCCAGGCCGAAGCGCTCGCGGACCAGCGTCGGCTCCAGGTAGGGCAGCCCGTACACCGCCACCGGGCCGTGCTCGTCCGCCAGCAGGACGGGCTCGGCGCACGCGCCCGGGTCCGTCCGCAGGTGGATCCCGGCGCGCCCGATCAGGCCGGCGCCGACCCCGAGGCGGCGGGCCGAGTCGTGGTTGCCGCTGATGAAGACCGTCGGGACCCCGAGCTCCGCCAGCCGGTGCAGCACGTCGTCGAACAGCGCGACCGCGTCCAGGCTGGGCAGCGCCCGGTCGTACACGTCCCCGGCGACCAGCACGGCGTCCACGCCCTCGGACCGGACCACCTCCACGAGGTGGTCCAGGAAGGCGCGCTGGGCGTCGTGCAGGCTCTCCCGGTGGAACGAGCGCCCGAGATGCCAGTCGGAGGTATGCAGGAGTCTCACTACAGCGCTCCTACCTGCACGTTTGCCACTTTGATGTCCTCCGGGTCAGCACCGAGTCAGCACGGGTCACGCGGCCAGTGCCTGGTCAGTACCGAGTATCACAGGACCCACCGACAGAGCCTCGTCCATCACGGCCCTCAGCCTCTCACCCGCATCAGGGGAGAGGTGGCCGTAGATGTCGGCGGTGATCCGGATCGTGGAGTGCCCGAGCCAACGGGGGACCTCCAGGAGGGACACCCCACCGGCGACGCACGGTCGGCTCTTCGTTCTCCATGTGCAGGGCCGCATGGGCGACTGCATTTCGATCTCCATCGAGTTCCGCCGATGTCTGGTCCCGTCATGTACACACTGCGTACGCTCGAACCCGACTGCTCGTTGGCACGAGAGCCCGGGGGACACGATGGCTCACGAGGCAAGCCCTGGCCAGCTCATCGGGGGGAAGTACCGGCTGGTCTCCAGCCTGGGGTCAGGTGGCTTCGGACGGGTTTGGAAGGCTCACGACGAGCACCTTGACGTAGACATAGCGATCAAGGAGATCTGGCTCCCACCCGCGCAGTTCGAGGAGGAGTACAACGAGCGCCTCAAGCGCGCCGCGCGTGAGGCCCGAAGTGCCGCCAAGCTCCGCGATCACCCCAACATCGTGACCGTTCACGAAGTCGTCGTGGATGCCGGCCGTCCGTGGATCGTGATGCAACTGGTCAACGGCTGCTCGTTGGACGAATACGTCAGGCAGCGTGGCCCGTTGCCCCGTGACCTGGCGCTCAAGGTTGCCAGGGCACTCCTGGAAGCCCTTGACGCCGCTCACCGCGCCGGTATCTTCCACCGCGACGTCAAGCCTGCCAACGTCATGATGGCCTCCGACGGAAGAATCCTTCTCACCGACTTCGGGATCGCCCGGCACGAGAACGACACGGTGCTGACTGCGTCGGGGACAGTCATTGGCTCCCCGGAGTACATGGCGCCCGAGCGAATCCGGGGACGGGCCGACATGCCGGTCAGCGACCTCTTCTCCCTCGGAGCCACGCTCTTCCAAGCCGTTGAAGGAATCTCCCCGTTCAGGAGGGAGACGTCAATGGCATCCATGTCCGCAGTGCTGATGGATGAGCCTCCACCGCTCGTGAAGGCCCGTGACCCGCTCAGAACGGTCGTCCGTCTGCTACTTGAGAAGAAGCCCGAACAGCGGCTCGGCATTTCAACGGCATTGGTCTTCCTTGCCGAACCTTCTCGCTCGGAGAACCCCGGTGGGCCGCAGACTGAGCACAAGGTCTTGCTGCCGAAGAAGGATAACCAAGCCTACTTGAGAGCAGCCATAGAGCTTGAGCGGAAACAGCAGGTTGAGAGATTACTGCTCAATAGACCGTCACCTGCCACGCCGGTGCCCGCGGTCAACACACGCGAACCACTGGAACAGCGGCATAGCAATTCCGAAGGCCAAGATGGCGCAAGCAATGCAACCGAGCGATTGGGCGGTCTCACAGCAAAGAAGGCCCGCGATGTAGTAGTCGTAGCAATAGGGGCTGCGATTATGGTTGGCGCAATATCCTGGGGCCTTCCGAAATTAGTGAACAACACGGCCTGCGGGTGGATGAAGAGCGCGCTTGTCAAGTATGAGCCGAATGGCTATACTACATATCAAAATCGACAACAGATCATCAATCAGGCGAAAGATGCTCTAGATCTCCCAGATCTTGACTACGACATAAAATCCCGCCTTGAGACATATGAAGACAGCCTATTGAGAAATTGGTATGCCCAAGACGCTGGGGATGGTCAGGCGAGCCGGGCACGGTCGGAGGTTTTGAAGGCATGCGGAGATGAGGGGAACTAGCACGCCGAGAAGGTCCGGGCCCGCATCGAGATGCACGGGGGCAAGGCGAAGTCCTCCGAACTGCTGCCGTATGTCGGCGCCTCGGCCGATGAGGTCAAGGCGCTGCCCAGGGTGAAGGTCACCCTCGACCGTTCCGGCCTGGGCCGCCCTGCCACGGCCTACACCCTGACCGAGGACGAGACCGGTCACTCTCCGCACAGCGGGCCTCGAACCCAGCGGGCCTCGAACCCAGCGTGACGAACGCCCGGCCACGGTCGTCCGCATGGACTCCTAACCGACCGGCCAAGGCCACGCCACCGGCTCCAGTGCCCGATCCCCGGCCTGAGCCGGTTGCCTCTGGGAACCCGTTCCTCGCGCTCCTCTGAACGCTCGAAGCAAAGCCAACCGCCCCGGCCTACTCGGCCGGGGCGGTTCTTTCATTTGCTGGTCCCGGGCATGCGTGATCGTCCGACCGGACGCCTCAAGCACCTTCGCCGTGAGCCCCGCGTTCTTGTCGGGCGCGGTCGACAGCGGGTCGGGGACCATGGCGGCGAAGTGAGCCGGGTGCCAGGTGACTGCCAGCATGGTTCGGGTCTTCCCTCGGCCTGCGATGTACTCCCGCCGGACAAGCTGGTCACCGGGGTCCAGGTTGAAGATGTCCTGGACGTACAGCGGGGGAACCACCAGTTCGGCCGCAGTGACACGACTGGTCTCGCCTTCCATCAGGCCCGACCTCAGTCGCTGCACCATGGTCAGCCGGTCCTCGACGAGTTCGCCAGGAAGGTCGAGAAGGCCGGCGGGTTCGGGTGGGAGGTTCCTCGGACAGGAGGCTCTCCAGGGTCAGCACGAAGTCAGCACGGTGGTCGGAAACGCACGGAAACGGCTCGGAATACTCGGAAGAGTGTCCCGAGCCGTTTCTGCTTTGACCTGCTGTTTTGCGGTTGGATCTGCTGGCGTGCCAAGGGCTGCCGACTGCCGGGCTGAGTCTCTGTGCAGCAGTCGCATGGTCCCCGACCCTAACGCCCGGCACTGACAATCCCGGCCTGCTCGGTGGCCACGGGGGTCGCCCGGTGGGCGAGCCGAGGGCGGGCGATGGGCGAGTGGTGGGCGGACGGTGGGCGGGTGGTCGACGAGTGGTCGACGAGGGGCCCATGTTTGCCCCTTGGCGTGCTGCGGTGGACGACCTTGGGGGCAAATGTTGCTCCTTTGAGGAGCCTCGGACGCCGGTGTTCGATTACTCGGGGTGGATTGTCAGTGGCTCTGTGTATGTTCCGTGGCGTCGGCGGATCCGGGGGTCGGAGGCCGACGGGACAGGAGGAGACCATGACCGTGCGGGAGTCGGTGTACGAGGTGTTGGGCGTCGTGGTGGTGCGGAAGCGGCTGCTGCGGGGGCCGGGGGCGCTGCTGTCCGGCGGGCGGAGGCCGGGGTCCGGGCCCGGAAACGCGTCCGGGCCCGGGAGTGGGCCTGGGAGTGGGCCCGGCCCCGGGTTCGGGCGGCCGTCGGCGGGTGGGCCCGGCGGGCCCGGTGGGGCCGCGCCGCCGGGCGGGGGGCGACCGCCGGGTGCGCGGGCCGTCGGGGCCGGGGGAGCCGGGGCGCGGGGGCGGCGCGACGGCCGAGCCCGAGGGGCGCCTCCCCAGCCGGTGGCGGTGGCGCTGGCCGTCGAGGCGGAGGACTTCGCCGTGCTGGCCGAGTACGGGCTGTTCGGCGCGCTCGGATACCGGGAGTACCTGGTGCGGGCGGAGGAGCAGCTCAGGGGCCTGCACCAGCAGGGGCTGGAGGTGCACCTGCGCGTCCTGGAGGCGGGTGACTTCGAGGACTACTGCGCCGCGCTCGGCCTCGACCCCCGGGCGTCGGCCGCCCGGGTCGCGTACGCGGGGGATCCGGAGCTCGCTGGGGAGCCCTTCGTCTACGCGGGGGAGCCGATGGCCGACCTCCGCCCGGCGCTGCTGGACGACCACCGGGCGCGGGTGCGGATGTCCATCGGCTGTGCGGCGCTGCTCGACGCGCTGGGCGACGACCTGGCCGGGCAGCGGCGGATGGCGGCCGTGATGCGGTACGTGACGTCCGTGTACCTGGCGCTGGCCGAGGGCGCGGGGGAGGGCTGCCACCTGCTGACGCTGCGCTGCCACGGCCCGGAGGACGGCGAGCAGCTCACCTCGGCGGTGGACGTCTGCATCGAGGCGGGGCGGCTGCAACCCGCGGGGCGGGACGTGGAGGCGTTCTGCGTGACGCTCGCGGCGGGCGTGGCCTCGGGCGGTGCGGGGGCGTTGCTGCTGCACGGCGATCCGGCCGCGTCGCCGTACCGGTTGGTGGACCGGGCCCCGGGCTGGGAGGCGGACCGACCGTCGGACCGACCCTCGGAGCGGTCGGCGAGCGCTCCGCCGGGCGGGCTCGCGGACGGGGCGAGGAGCGGTCCGAGGGTGCGGGGCTGGGTGCTGGCCGGTGGGCGGCTGCGGCCGATGACCGCCCACGAGGTGTTCGACGAGCTGGCCGATGACGCGGCGCGCGGGCTGCCCTTCCCGCCCGGTGCGGTCCCGCAGCCGGGGTTCCCGCTGCCGGGCCTCCCGGAGGCCGGGGGCGGGGGTGGGCTGCTGGGGTGATCAGGGCGTTCGCGGCCTCCGCATCCACCATGCGGCGCTGGGGACTGTTCATCGACCGCCTGTTCGGGGAAGATCGGAGAAGATCAACAGCAGGAGTGCGCGGTCCCCCACGCCGCCACTCCGGTCGCTCCGCTCCGTACCGTGCTCCGTAGGGTCCGGCGAGCCCGACACCGAGAGGGGGGACGCGCGGCATGGGCCGGATCGAGTTCACGGCGGAGATCGCCGAGCTGCTCGGGAAGGTGCGCCGGCGTCCCACGGCGGGTTGGCCGTGGCGGCCGGGCGAGCAGGTGCCGGAAGGGCTGCCGATGAAGCAGTCCTGGGGCTGGCTGTTCGCCCCGGACGGCCGGGTGCTGACCCTGGTCAACCCTCGGGACGGGATCTGCTCGCTGCCCGGCGGCTCGCTGGAGCCGGAGGACGACGGCGACCCGGCCGCCGCCCTGGCGCGGGAGGCGGGGGAGGAGGCCCAGGCCGTGATCGGCCGGCCGTACTACCTCGGCTACCTGTACGACCGGGTCGGCTCGGCGAACGGCGGGCACGAGTGCGCCCGGGTCCGGATGGCGGCGGCGCTGCGGGCGGTCGGTCCGAGCGCGGCCGATCCGGCCTCGGGCCGGCACTACCGGCGGCTGCTGGTCGCGCCGGGGCTCGCGGTCGAGCTGCTGGGCTGGGGCGAGCCCGGGCTGCGCCAGGCCCGGGTGGCGGTCGCCACCGCCGTCCACTGGCTCGGTGTGCCGGCCGCCGCGAACGAGGAGATCGAGGAGCTCCCGGTCGAGGGCTGCACGGTCTTCCCCGGCCCGGTGTACCCGGGCGGCGGACGCGTCCCGCGGTACTGAACCGGGCCCCCGGAACGCGGCCGGCGGCGCGCCGTCCCCGGGGCAGGGCTGCGCGGCGGCGGGCGCGGAACTGACGCACCGGCGGCCGCAGCCTGACCTGTGGCTGACGGCGAGCTGACTTCTCGGAAGTTTTTTGTCTACACGCGATGACCGACGCGCGTCGACGTACACCCACACCCACCTGGGCGAACTCACGCTCGGTCGGTGGTAGTTCACGTTTGCGCTATCAGACGGCCCGTCAATGTCCTTGGCATGAGCGCTTCCGCGCCGGGCTACCGCCTGGTATCCCTTCTGTGACCCGCGTCATATCAGGAGGTGCCATGCTCCGCCCTGCTCGTGCCCTGTCCGTCGCCGCGATCGCGGCCGGTCTCACCATGACGACGCTCTTCACGGCGTCAGCCGCCAATGCGGCGGGTGTCAACTACGTCGCCCTCGGGGACTCGTACTCGGCCGGCGTCGGTGCCGGTAGCTACCTGAGCGACAGTGGTAGCTGCAAGCGCAGCACCAATGCGTACGCGTACCTGTGGAAGAACACGAACAAGCCGTCCTCCTTCTCCTTCGTGGCCTGTTCGGGGGCGAGAACCGGCGATGTGCTCAACAGCCAGGTCTCCGCGCTGAACAGCAGCACCACGCTGGTCAGCCTGTCGATCGGCGGCAACGACGCGGGCTTCGCCGACACGATGAAGACCTGTGTGCTGGGCTCGGACAGCGACTGCCTCAACGCCGTCAACACGGCGAAGAGCTACGCGACCAACACCCTGCCCGGCCAGCTGGACCGGGTGTACTCCGCCATCAAGGCCAAGGCTCCGAAGGCCCACGTCGTGGTGATGGGCTACCCGCACCTGTACAAGGTCGGCGGCGACTGCATCTTCGGCATCGGTGACACCAAGCGTGCCGCCATCAACGGTGCGGCCGACACGCTGGACGGCGTGATCGCCAAGCGGGTCGCCAACGCCGGCTTCACCTTCGGCGACGTGCGCAGCGCCTTCGCCGAGCACGAGATCTGCGGCTCGCAGAGCACCTGGCTGCACAGCACCACGCTGCCGATCGACGAGAGCTACCACCCGAACTCGGCTGGCCAGTCCGGGGGTTACCTCCCGGTGTTCAGCCGCTCCTGAGCGAAGCGGCGTCGAGTGCGTCGGTGCCGGGCGGCCACGGCTGGCAGGCACCGGCGCGTTGTTCCGTGCCGGAGCGCGCGTCCACCTGTGCGCGTCCACCTGTGCGCGTCCGCGTGTCCGCAGGTGCTCCGGCGCCCGGGGTGACGTTCGGCGTGAACTGACCTTGCGAGCGCGGCAGTTCACTTCCACGCCAGCAGACTGCCCGTCAATGTCTTTGGCATGAACGCTTCCGTGTTCGATTACCGCTTGGTATCCCTTTCTGTGACCCGCGTCATACCTGGAGGTGCGATGCTCCGCCCTGCCCGTGCCCTGTCCGTCGCCGCGATCGCGGCGGCCCTCACCATGACGACGCTCTTCACGGCGTCAGCCGCCAACGCGGCCGGCGTGAACTACGTCGCCCTCGGCGACTCCTACTCGGCCGGCGTCGGCGCCGGCAACTACCTGGGCGACAGCGGCAGCTGCAAGCGCAGCGCCAATGCGTACGCCGAGCTCTGGACGAACGCGAACTCCCCGGCCTCCTTCGCCTTCGTCGCCTGTTCGGGCGCGAGAACCGGTGACATCCTCAACAGCCAGATCTCCGCACTGAACAGCGGAACCACGCTGGTCAGCCTCTCGGTCGGCGGCAACGACGCGGGCTTCTCCAGCACCATGAAGACCTGCGTGCTGGGCTCCGACAGCGACTGCCTCAACGCCGTCAACACGGCCGAGAACTACGCGACCAACACCCTGCCCGGCCAGCTGGACCAGGTGTACAACGCCATCAGCGCCAAGGCCCCGAACGCCCACGTCGTGGTGATGGGCTACCCGCACCTCTACCAGATCGGCGGCTACTGCCTCTTCGGCATCGGCGACACCAAGCGTGCCGCCATCAACGAGGCCGCCGACACCCTGGACGGCGTGATCGCCAAGGAGGTCGCCAACGCCGGCTTCACCTTCGGCGACGTGCGTGACGTCTTCGCCGGCCACGAGATCTGTGGCTCGCAGGACACCTGGCTGCACAGCACCACGCTGCCGATCGACGAGAGCTACCACCCGAACTCGGCCGGGCAGTCCGGGGGTTACCTCCCGGTGTTCAGCCAGTCCTGAGGCGTCCGCGCTCTGCGGCTCCGCCGTTCTGCCGTCCTACCGCTCCGTCGTCCCGTCGGGTCGCCATTCTGATGGGCTGACGGTGTGACACCGGTGCCGCCGTCCCCTCCCGGGTCCTGGGAAGGGGGCGGCGGCACCGCCACGTCAGCGCCCGGTGCCGGGGCCCGGCCGCACCGGCGGGAAGGGGATTCCGGCGAGAGCGGGCAGCAGCTCCGCCTCCTCGTGAGCGAGGTGCGCCTCCAACTCGGCCGACATCCGGTCCAGTTCGGAGCGGAGCCGATCCGGCTCGGTGACCTCGATCCCGGCCAGCAGTGCCAGCAGCTCCTCCTTGATCCGTCCGATCGCCCGGTGCTGCTCACCGAGCCGCTCCAGCACTCCGGCGAGTTCGGGGTGGCTGCGCGCGAGGGCGGGGAAGATCGCGGAGTCCTCGCCGGTGTGGTGGTGCGTCAGCCCCTCGCAGAACGCCAGGCAGTGCTGGCGCAGTTGCAGCCCGAGCCCGGCCGGGCGGCCGGGGGAGTGGGCGTGGGCCTCGGCCCGGACGTGGCGCAGTTGGGCCCGCAGCCAGCTGTGCGCCTCCAGCAGCTTGTCGGCCAGGCTGCGGACGTCGCGCGGGTGGCCCGGCGGCGCTTCGGGGCGCTCCAGGACGACCACCGGCAACTCCCGCTCGGTGTGGGCCTGGTAGTCGCCGTACCCGGGTGCCCGGCGGACGACGGCGGCGAACAGCCGCTCCCGGCACGGGCCTTCGGCCGGTACCGCGATCGCGTCGAAGGTCTCGGTGCCGAGCTCGACCCCGACCACGGGGTGGGCCAGCAGATTGCGGTACCACTGGGGGTGTTCTGGCGCGCCGGCCGCCGAGGCGATGACCAGCAGCAGCCCCTCGGACCGGACGTACCCGAGCGGTACGGTGTGCGGCCGGCCGGAGTGCGCCCCGGTGGTGGTCAGCAACAGCAGGTCGCCGCCCTCGAACGGACCGCCGACCCGGCCGTCGTTGGCGCGGAACTCCTCGATGACATTCAGGTTGAAGGACATGGGCATGTGTGTGGTGAAGTCTCCTGCGAGTGAGGGGGCGCGGCCACACACGGCATCACGCGACGAACGGGCGGACACCGTGGTGGCCGCCTGGGTCAGATCAGGGCAGCGGAGAAGGTACTCATCGCGCATCGTCCCTTTGCGTGCAAGGTGCTGGCCCGGCTGCCGGCCGGCCCACTTCTCTGTGGCCGACGCCGCGCTGCACGCCCCCATTAGAGGTGGGCCGTGGATGCCGTGTCAATGGGCGTTGATCACCGCGGAGCGTGCGCAGGGAGAGGGGGTGGAGTCGACGACGGCGGCGGCGGGACGACCGCGAACGGATGATGGGTAACAGATGACAGAGAACAGATAACAGCTGACAGATTTCATCATCTGAAATCTGTCAGCTGTCATTTGTCAGCCGTCATCCGTTCGCCGCCCGGGGCGGGCCGGTCAGCGCAGGTAGTCGATCAGCCCGGCCGGCTTGAGGCCTGCGGCGTCGGCGGCGGCGAGGGCGCGGGGCAGGTCGGTGGCGAGGGTGTCGGTCCAGTGCATCAGGATCACGTCGCCCGGCTGGAGCGGGCCCGGGTGCCAGATGTTGGAGGCGCCCCAGCTGTAGTCGGCGTCGGCGGTCAGCACGGTGCGGATGCCGCAGTTCGCGGCGGCCTGCAGGGTGTCGGCGTTCCAGGTGAAGAACGGCGGGCGGAACACCACGGGCGCGGTGCCGAACAGCCGGGTCATCGCGTCGCGCGCGTCGCAGATCTCCACCTGCTGCTGCTCCAGGGGGAGTTTGCTCAGGTCGGAGTGCGAGACGCTGTGGTCCTGTACGGAGGAGCCGGGCACGGCGGTGACCCGCTTGAAGAAGTCCGGGTCGGTGCCGGCCGGCATCGGTAGCGGGAAGGCCGTGATCGGCAGGTGGTGGTCGGCGATGAAGCGTTCCGCCTCGGGGGTGCGCTGCCAGCCGTCGTCCACGGTGAAGAAGACGACCTTGTCGGTGGTCGGGATCGAGCCGGCCGCCACCGCCGGGGCGGGCGCCGGGCCGTCGACCCGTACGTCGTCCACCGAGAACGGGCCCTGCTGGTACCAGCCGTGCACGTACAGCCGGATGCTGTGGGCGTTCGGGCCGGTGGTGAAGCGGGTGGTCAGCTGCTGCCAGCCGCCGGAGGTGGTCTCGGTCCAGGCGGGGGCGACGTCCCGGCCGGTGCCGGTGGCGCCCAGGTAGACGAACTTGCCGCGCACCCAGGCCGAGGCCGTGTAGGTGGTGCCGGGCTGGACGGCGACGGTCTGCGCGCACTCGCCGGTGGAGTCGTCGTTCGCCGGGGTGACGGTGAGCGCCGAGGTGCCGGAGTGCGCGCCGGTGGTGGTGACGGCCGCCTCGGCCGGGCCGCCGGTGCAGCTCCAGCCGGGGATGCTGCCCCAGTCGGCGAGGGCGGGGGAGGGCAGTTCGAAGCCGGGGTTGGTGGCCAGGTTGACGGTCGTGGCGCCCGCGCCGCCGGCGGGGGGTGCGGGGGAGCTCGTGGGGGAGGTCGCCGGGGACGCGGAGGCCGCCGGGACGGCGAAGGCGGTGAGCAGCGCGACGGAGGCGGCCAGCGCGGACAGGCGCGTGGACATCGACACGTGAGGACTCCAGCAGGTGGGGGCACGCCCGTGGGGAGGGCGCGGAACGGGAATCTGGACCGTGGAACCGGGGCGCTCCCGGAGGGGCGGGAGCGGGTGGTGCAGGTGCGCCGCACTCGGACCGAAGAGCAACAATGGACTGGACCAATCCACCCGTCAAGGGAACGGCAGGTGAACCGCAGTGCGAACGATCCCTCCCGAAAAGGGACAAGACGGTACGTCAGAAGACGTGTCCGGCGGCCTGGTTCGGGCGGAGGTCAGGCCCGGCTCAGGAGAGGTACAGCTCCTCGATGTCCGTCGAGTAGTACTCCGCGATCGCCGTCCGCCGCAGCTTGAGCGAGGGGGTCAGCAGTCCCTGCTCCAGGCTGAACTCCCGTGGCAGCAGGCGGAACGCGCGGATCGACTCGGCCCGCGATACGGCGGTGTTCGCCGCCGCCACCGCGCGCTGGACCTCGACGTGCAGCTGCTCGTCCGCCAGCACCGCCCAGGCGTCCAGTTGCTCCCGTCCGTGGGTCTTGAGCCAGTGCGCCAGCGCGGCCGGGTCGAGGGTGATCAGCGCCGCCACGTACGGGCGGTCGTCGCCGACCACCAGGCACTGGGAGACCAGCGGGTGCGCCTCGACCCGTTCCTCCAGTGCCGTCGGGGCGAGGTTCTTGCCGCTGCTGGTGACGATCAGGTCCTTCTTGCGGCCGGTGATGGTGAGGTAGCCGTCCTCGTCCAGCCGGCCCAGGTCGCCCGTCCCGAACCAGCCGTCGACCAGTGATTCCGCCGTGCACTGCGGGTGGTTGAGGTAGCCGCCGAAGACCGAGCCGCCGCGCACCCACACCTCGCCGTCGTCCGCGATGGCCACCGAGGCGCCCGGCACCGGCTGTCCGACGGTGCCGAGCTTCTGCCGGCCGGCCGGGTTGGCGGTGATCGCCGCGCTGGTCTCGGTGAGGCCGTAGCCCTCGTAGAACTGGAGCCCGGCGCCGGTGAAGAAGAGGCCCAGGTCCCGCCGCAGCGAGGAGCCTCCGCACATCACGGTGCGCACCCGCCCGCCGAGTACGGCGCGCAGCTTCGGGTAGACGGTCCGCTCGTAGGCCAGGTGGCGCAGCCGCAGGGCCGTACCGGGGCCGGGTCCGCGGCCGAAGGCCTTCTGCTCCCGGGCGGCCGCCCAGTCGACGGCCACCTGCCGGGCCTGCTCGAAGAGTTCGCCGCGCCCGGCCTCCTCGGCGGCGCGCCTGGCCCGCTGGAAGATCTTCTCGAAGACGTACGGGACGGCGTGCAGGAAGGTCGGCCGGAAGCTCGCCAGGGCGGGCAGCAGCGCGTCGGTGGAGACCTCGGGGACGTGCCCGATCCGGAGGCCGCCGCGGATCGCCGCGATCTGCACCGCCCGTCCGTAGACGTGCGCCAGCGGCAGGAAGAGCAGGGTGGCGGGCTGGCCGCCACCGCCGGTGTCGCGCAGCACCTCGCCCCAGCCGGCGAGCAGCGAGTCGGCCTCGGCGGCCAGGTTGGCGTGGCTGATCAGGCAGCCCTTGGGGCGTCCGGTGGTGCCCGAGGTGTAGACCACGGTGGCGATGTTGGTCGCGGTGACGCCGAGCCGCTGGCGGTGCACCAGGGCGTCGGGGACGCCCAGGCCGTCCTCGGTGATCGCGGCGACGCAGTCGCGGTCCAGCTGCCAGATCCCGGTCAGGTCGGGCAGGGCGTCGCAGACCGCGCCGACGGTCATCGCGGCGTCCTCGTCCTCGACCAGGCAGGCCACCGCCTGGGTCTCGGCGAGGATCCAGCGCACCTGCTCGGGGGCGGCGGTGGGGTAGACGGGGACGGTTATCGCACCGATCGACCAGAGTGCGTAGTCGAACAGCGTCCACTCGTACCGCGTGCGGGACATCAGGGCGACCCGGTCGCCGTAGCGCACGCCGCGGGTCAGCAGGCCCTTGGCGAGGGCGAGGACGTCGTCCCGGAACTCCCGTGCGGTGACGTCCTGCCAACGTCCGTCGCCGGTCCGCCGGGACAGTTGCACCAGGTCGGGGCGGCGTTCGGCGGTGTCGTACAAGGAGTCGGCGAGTCCTCCGGTGGCCTCGGGCCCGGCCGGGGCGGGGGTGGTGAACTCGCGCACAGTCCTCCCCAGTTCGCGTCTCGCGGCGCTGTCCGTCGGCCCCGGCGCACGGGCACCGGGGTGGCGGCGCCCGGTCGTGCGGGGTGGTGCGAAACTATCGGATCGGCCTGTCACTGCCCAGGGTTGTGACGGTGACGCGACGAGATCGACACCGGTCCGCACGGATGGTGTCGCAGTTGGGGAGGAGTCGCGGAGGCGCCGGCGGGTGTCCCGGGGGTGTCCCGGGAGTCGCCCGCGAGTGGTCCGGAGGTGCGCCGCGAGTGGTCCGGAGGTGATCCGGGAGTCGAGCGGGAGTCGTCCGGGAGCCGTCGGTGACGGCACGGTGACGGGCCGGGGAGGAGGGGCCGGGTCCGGCGCGGGGTGGAGCGGGGTGGATCGCGGCCGTCCTCTGACGTGTCCGGGGCAAGGCGAAGAAGCGGAACGGTTCGACCCTCGAACGTGTGGTCAGGGCGTAGTAGAGTCTCGCAGACCCGTGACCGGGAGCCCCCGCAGCTCCCTGTCCAGGACTCCCCGAGTACCGCCCCGCCCGCCGTCCAGCCTGCCGTCCCACCAGTACCCCGGAAGCCCTCCGAACCGCTCCCCGTCCGCGCCTGGCACTTCCCCGACCGAGGACTCCATGCGTCTGCGCAGCAGCTCGATCCGCGCGAAGATCATCGCGCTGCTCCTGGTGCCCATCGTCGCGCTCGTCGCCCTGTGGGCGTATGCGACGCTCGCCGCCACCGGGGACGCCTGGAGCCAGCTGTCGATCAGCAGTGCGTACAAGGACTACGGGGCGGCGGTGGACCAGTACACCGGCGACCTGCAGAACGAGCGCCGCGCCGCCGTCCAGCACCTGGCCGACCCGAACTCGCCGGTCGCCCGGGACGGCTTCGAGCACGCGAGGACGGCCACCGACCACAGCCTCGCGGTGCTGCGGCAGAAGAAGGACGCCGCCGGCGACCGGCTCTCCACCGGCCAGCGGGCCCGCCTGCTGCAGATCATCGCCGCGGCCGACCAGCTCGGCCCGCTCCGCGCCCAGGTCGGCCGACTGGCGCTCAACTGGGAGTTCGCCCTCGGACAGTACAGCGACCTGATCCGCCCGGTGTTCGGCTTCCGGTCCGCGTACGTCGCCCGGCAGAGCGGCCAACTCCCGCGCCAGGGCACCATCCTGATCGAGCTGGTGCGCGCTCGTGAGTACCTCTCCCAGGAGGACGCGGCGATGGAGGGCCTGCGCACCGGCGCGGCCCGGCCCACCGCCGAGCAGTACCAGTCCGCACTGGACGCCCTGCACAACCAGCAGGCCCTGTTCACCGTCTACATCGCCGAGCTGGAACCCGCCGACCAGGCCGACTACATCGCGCTGCGCGGCGGCGAGGCCTGGGGCGCGCTGGCCCGGGCCGAGGCGGACTTCGTCGGCGCCGGCGGCCCCGACCGGGTGGTCCAGGCCCTCAACGGCGACAACTGGCGGGAGACCGCCGACCGCTCGCTCGGCGACCTCTCCTCGATCAACTCCCGGATCACCGCCGGGATGGACGAGCGCGGGCGCTCGGCCGCGATCGCGGCGCTGTGGCGCGGCGGCATCGCCGGCGCGATCGGCCTGGTCGCCGTCGTGCTGTCGGTGATGATCTCCTTCCGGATCGGGCGCGGCCTGGCCCGCGAGCTGATCAACCTGCGCAACGCGGCCAATGAGCTCGCCAGTACCCGACTGCCGTCCGTCATGCTCCGGCTGCGCCGCGGCGAGCCGGTGGACGTCGCCGTCGAGGCGCCCGAACTGCGCTTCGGCCAGGCCGAGATCGGACAGGTCGGCCAGGCCATCAACGCGGTCCAGCGGGCCGCCGTGGAGGCCGCCGTCGAGCAGGCCGAACTGCGCCGCGGCGTCGCGGCGGTGTTCGTCAACCTGGCCCGGCGCAGCCAGGTGCTGCTGCACCGGCAGCTCACCCTGCTCGACACCATGGAGCGCCGCACCGAGGACCCGGCGGAGCTGGAGGACCTCTTCAAGGTCGACCACCTCACCACCCGCATGCGACGCCACGCCGAGGGCCTGATCATCCTGGCCGGCGGCTCGCCCGGACGCGCCTGGCGCAAGCCGGTTCGGATGGTGGACGTGGTCCGCGCGGCGGTCGGTGAGGTCGAGGACTACGCCCGGGTGACCGTCCGGCCGTTCCCCGGCACCGGCCTGCTCGGCAGCGCCGTCGCCGACGTCACCCACCTGATCGCCGAACTGGTGGAGAACGCAGCGGTGTTCTCCCCGCCGACCACCCAAGTCACCGTTCAGGGTGAGGTGGTGGCGCACGGCTTCGCGCTGGAGATCGACGACCGCGGACTCGGGCTGAGCGAGCAGCTGCTCGCCGAGATCAACGAACGCATCACCGAGGAGCAGGAGTTCGACCTCGCCGACACCGACCGGCTGGGGCTGTTCGTGGTCAGCCGGCTCGCCCGGCGGCACGGCATCCGGGTGCACCTGCGGCCGTCCCCGTACGGGGGGACGACGGCGGTGGTGCTGATCCCGCGCGAGCTGCTGGCGGAGGCACCGGACGGATTGCCGGAGCCGCCCGCGGCCGGGGGCGGTGTCGGCGGTGTCGCGGGTGGAGGACGACGGCCGGCGGGCCGGGCGGCCGGGCGTACGGCCGGGCGGCGTGACCTGGTCGCGGTGCCCGACCCGGCCGCCGGCAGCGCCGTGGCCGCGTCTCCGTTCGCGGATTCGTCCCCGTCCATGTCCACGTCGCCGTCCACGGATCCGTACCCGGGCGGGTCTGCCGGTTCGGTGCCCGCCGGGGGAACGGGCGGGCGGCACCGGGGGACCGGCGGACCGCGGCCGTCCGTGCCCGAGACCGGGCTTACGGCCAACGGGTTGCCGCGCCGGGCGGCGCGGACCAAGGGCGGTCCGGTGCTGGTGCCCGCGCCGTCCTCGGATGTCGGGAGCGGGACGGGCACGGGACGGCACCGGCGAGACGCGGCGCAAGCTGCGGTCGCTGCGGTGCCCGCCCTGGTGGACGCCGCGCCCGTGGACACCGCGCCGGTGGCTGCCGTGCCGGTGGCCGTCGTGCCCGAGGACGTCGCGCCGGGGGACGCCGTGTTCGGGGGCGCTGCCCCCGTCGCCGCGGCTGGGGCCGACGCCGCGCCCCGGACGCCCGGCGGGCTGCCCCGTCGGGTCCGGCAGGCAAACCTCGCTCCGCAGCTCAAGGAACTGGCGAAGGACCGCCTCCGCGGGGAGCCCGGAGCCGGGGGCCGGGCCGGGGGCCGGGCCGGTGGACCGTCGGCGGAGGCCGCCGACATGCGGGAGGCCGACCGGGCCGCGGAGGTCAGGGAACGCTCGCCGGAGGAGGCCAGGGCCACCTTCGCCTCGTTCCAGCGCGGCTTCACCCGTGGCCGCGGCACCACCACCCCGGCGGACCGTACGGCCGCGTCGGGTGCCCGGCCCGTCGCCGTACCGCGCTGGCAGCCGCCGGACACCTCCCGGCTGGCGATCAGCCCGGCGCCCGCCCCGGCGGCGCTGCCCGCACCCCCGCCCGGGGACGCCGCCCAGGCGCCGCTCGCCCGTCGGATCCCGCCGGGCCAGCCGGTGCGGCGGAACCCTGCGGCCGTCCCGGCCGTACCACCAGTGACACCCTCAGTGCCCGTAGCACCGGCAGTGCCCGCCACACCGGCAGGACCCGTAGCACCGGCAGGAACCGTCGTACCCGCAGGACCCGTAGCGCCGGCAGTGCCCGCTACGGCCGCAGGACCCGCTGCACCCTCAGGATCCGCAGGATCCGCAGCCCTCGTAGTACCCGCACCACCCGCTCCAGCGGAAGGAACTGATTCATGACCACTTCGACGCAGCCGTCCGGGGACCTCAACTGGCTCCTGGACGACCTGGTGGGCCGGGTCGCGGCCCTGCGCTACGCAGTGATCCTCTCCAGCGACGGGCTGGCCACCGGCGCCTCGCGCGACCTCGACCGCGAGGACGCCGAGCACCTCGCCGCGGTCGCGGCCGGGTTCCACAGCCTGGCCAAGGGGGCCGGCGGGCACTTCAAGGTCGGCGGGGTCCGGCAGACCATGGTGGAGCTGGACGAGGCGTTCCTGTTCATCACGGCCGCGGGCGACGGCAGTTGTCTGGCCGTGCTGAGCGAGGCCGAGGCGGACATCGGCCAGATCGCCTACGAGATGGCCCTGCTGGTCAAGCGGGTCGGCGAGCACATGGCCGCCGAGCCGCGCACCGAAACCGCCGCGCCGAGGGGCTGAGCGGTCCGATGGCGGATCCGATGGCGGACGGCTCGGTGACCCCGGAGGGCGCGGAGCCGGCGGGCACGGCCCCGGAAGGCACGGGGCCGTCCGGCCCGGCCTCCGACGGTGCGGGGCCGGAGCAGGACACCCCGGGCGGACCCGAGGTCGACCTGTTCCGGCCCCGCACCCCGGTCGACGACCGGTGGTTCGACGACGAGGCCGGACCGGTGGTGCGGCTCTACTCGATGACCAGGGGCCGTACCCGGCCGGTCGAGGAGGGACTGTTCGACCTGATCTCGCTGGTCACCGCCAAGGAGCCCGGGCCGGACGCGGGGGCCGTGCCCGCGCACGCCCTCGACCCGGAGCACCAGACCCTGCTGGCCTGGTGCCGCCACGAGCCGCTGTCCGTCGCCGAGCTCGGCTCCTACACCGACCTGCCGGTCAGCGTCGTGCGCGTCCTGCTCGGCGACCTCTACGACGCCGACCTGATCAGCGTCACCCGACCCGTTCCGCTCGCCGAGCTGCCGGACGAGCGCCTGCTGCGAGACGTGATCAATGGACTCCGTGCGCTCTGACCCCACCCCGCCGAGCACCGCCGCGAAGCCCGCCGGGAGCGCCGACGACCCGCGCTGGCGCGGCGGTCCGGCCGCCGCGGTGAAGATCCTGGTGGCGGGCGGGTTCGGCGCGGGCAAGACCACCCTGGTCGGGTCGGTCAGCGAGATCCGGCCGCTGCGCACCGAGGAGGAGCTCAGCGAACTGGGCCGCCCGGTGGACGACACCTCGGGCGTGGAGGCCAAGCGGACCACCACGGTGGCGATGGACTTCGGCCGGATCGACCTGCGGCCCGGCCTCGCGCTCTACCTGTTCGGGACGCCCGGGCAGGACCGGTTCTGGTTCGTCTGGGACGAGCTGGCGCGCGGCGCGCTCGGCGCGGTGGTGCTCGCGGACACCCGGCGGCTGGCCGACTGCTTCCCCTCGGTCGACTTCTTCGAGCAGCGCGGCATCCCGTTCCTGGTCGCGGTCAACTGCTTCGACGGCACCGAGCGGTTTGCCCCGGAGGAGGTCCGGGACGCGCTGGACCTCGACCCGGGCATTCCGGTGGTCCTGTGCGACGCCCGGCTCCGGGAGGACGGCAAGGGGCTGCTCGTGGCGCTGGTCGAGCACGCCGCCGAGCTCCGTCGGCGGGCTGCGGCCCGGACCTGAGGCTCCGTGGGATCGGCCCTGGTCAGGGGCGCTTCGTGCACCCGACGTCTCATTCGGTGGTCCACATGTCGGACGAACGGTGCGCGGAAGGTTGCCTAGACAGGCTCGGGCGTGGAAGGCTCTGTGGACGTAAGCCGTCCCGGCGCGCACCGGATCATGGGTGTGTCGCCGCGTGGGCAACGAAGCGCAACGAAGCGCAAGCGCGTGGAGCGCGACGAGGCAGGACGAAGGGGGAGGGCAGCAGGGATGACCGTCGGCAAGCGACGCATCACCGCCGTGCCCGGCCCCGTCATGCCGGTGCTCACCGTCCGCCGCTACATCGACCACGCGCTGATCTGCAGCGCCTGTTGTCGCTGACCGGCCTCCTCCACCCCGGTACGTCCCCGGCACCCCAGGCCTGCACCCGGCCGCCGCCCGACGCACCACCGACCCCGTCGACCAGGCCGTAGCGGACCGCACGTCAGGAGCGCCCGCGGCCGACCGATCCGGCCCCGCCCCGCGGAGAGACCACCAGTGAACACCGTTCGCCCCAGCAACTCCCTCGAACCGTTCTGGCCGTCCCGGCAGCCACACCTGTTCGATCAGACGTGTCCGGGTTCGCCCAGCGCGTCCCGGCCCTCCGCCCGCTGAACCCGGTCCCCCCGGTCCAGCTCCGGCAGTACGCCCGGTCGACGCGCAGACGACTCCACCCCGTCCGTCACGCGCGAAATGAGCGGCACACCATGTCTTCCTCCTCCACGGCCACCCTGCCCCTGCCCGTCGCGACCCCGCACCTGCGCGCGGTCCGCTCCGTTCCCCCGGTCTCCGTCCCTCCCGTCTCCGCCGTTCCCTCCGTTGTTCCCTCCGGCGTTCCCTCCGGCCCGTCGGTCTCGCCCCAGTCCGGGGCGGTCGCACCGCCGGCGCCCGCGTCGCTGCTCGCCGCACTGCCGGAGGGCGCGGCCGTCGTCGCCGCCCTGCCGCAGGGCGTGCTGCCGCAGGGCCTGCTCGCCCAGTACGGCGCGCAGACCGGCGCGCCCGCCGGTCACCCGATGGTCGGCTACCTGGTGCTGGTACCGGCCGAGAGCCCGGCGGCCGGTCCGCTCGGCCTGGCCGGGCACGCCGCGCCGGGCACGCTGCCGGGTGGCGCCGGGGCGGGCCTTGCGGGTTCGGGCGTTGCGGGTTCGGGCCTTGCGGGGACGGGCGCCGCACAGACCGCCGTCCGTCCGGTCCGGCCCGCCGGACGCGGCATCGCCGTCGACGCCGAGCGGCGCAACGCCTACGTCGACGGGCGGCTGCTCGACCTCACCTACCTGGAGTTCGAGCTGCTGGCCCACCTCACCGAGCACCCGCAGCGGGTGCATACCCGGGACCACCTGGTCTCGGCGGTCTGGGGCTACGGCCACGTCGGGGACGGTCGCACGGTCGACGTGCACGTCGCCCGGCTGCGCCGCAAGCTCGGCCCCGCCTACCGGGACTCGATCGTGACGGTGCGCCGGGTCGGGTACAAGTACACGCCGGTCAACTGAGCTGCTGCTCCGCACTGTTCGGCCGTTGGTCCGCCGTCTTCGGCCCACCGTCCGTGGCTCACCGTCTTCGGCCCACCGTCTGTGGTCGACCGCCTTTGGCGTGAGGCCGCCCTGCGTCACAGCGGACCGTCCGTTCCTTCCGTGAACGGGCGGTCCGCTGCGGTGTGTTGGTGCTGCGGGTGGGCGGGTGCGGTGCAAGTCGGATGGGCCAGCTGTGCGGTCTTCCCGGTCAGGCCCGTTGGTCGGGTGGCAGCAGAAGGACGGAGAGGGCTTCGGCACAGGTCCGGACGTGGGTCAGAAACCGTTCCAGCCGGTCGTCGGTGAGGTGCGCCGGGGTCGAGCGGACCGCGAGCGCGAACCGGGCCTGCCCGGCGGCGTCCAGTACGGGAACCGCGAGCGTCCGTACCCCGGCGGCGGACTCGCCGTCGTTGAGCGCGTGACCGGTCGCCCGCACCCGAGCCAACTCCTCTTCCAGGAGCGCCGGTTCGGTGATCGTACGGTCGGTGAAGGACGGTAGCGGGCCGAGTGCGGACACCGCCGCCTCGCCCGCGCGCGGCCAGGCGAGCAGGACCTTGCCGAGCGCGGTGGAGTGCAGCGGGCGGCGCAGGCCGAGTCCGGTGTCCGGCCGGACCGAGCCGCCGACCAGGATGACTGCGTGCGGGCCACTGCGGATCGCCAGGTCGGCGGTCGTTCCGGTGCGTCGGGAGAGCAGCTCCAGCTCGGGGCCGGCCAGGTGCAGTCCGCGCTGGTGGAAGGTGAGTTGGCCGAGTTCGGCGACCGCCGGGCCCAGCCGGTAGCGGGCCGTCTGATCGTCCTGCTCCAGGAACCCGGCGCTGACCAGCGTGCGGGCGAGCCGGTGTGCGGTGGAGACCGAGAGGTCCATCCGGCGGGCCAGGTCCGAGGCGCTGAGGTCGGGGCCGTTGTCGTGGAAGCAGTGCAGCAGTCCGAGTGCGCGCTGGACGGCCTGGGCGCCGGCCGGGGGGCTCTGGACGGCGGTGGCGGCCTCGGCCATGGCACCTCGCGTTCGGTTCGTGGCTCCGGGCGGCGCGCCGGAGGGAGTCTCAGCGTAGGGCAGCGAGTGCTGCGGAGATGTGTCAACGACGTTGCAATGGAATGGCGTTGATGAACAACTGATCCCACCATGTGGCAAAGGCTTGCTTCCGGCTCGGCCGGCGTGGAACGCTCCTCGCATCGCGCCGCCCGGCTCCTCGGTACGGACGGCGCGTCATCGCCATCGCCATCGTCAACGCCGCCCCACCTCGCCCGCGCTGGATGCACCCGTGTGCCGCGACGTGTGGATCCCCGTGCGCAGGAACCGGAAGGAGAAGCGCCGTGACGTCCCACCGGTGTGTTCCCTCCTGTCCCTGTTGTCGCTGACGCTCCTCGTTCCGCTGCTCCTGCTCCTGTTCCTGCGCCTTCGTACGCCGTGCGGTGCGCGCTCTGCGCTCTGCTTCCCGCTCGCCGCCGCGCGCCGTGCCGTGCGGCGGCGGCGCACCCGAACTCCGATGCCTCCGACCGCCGTCGGATCCCCGAAGAGGACCACGCCCCGTGCCCAGTAGTTCGCCGAGCTCCTCCGCCGTTCCCGAAACCCTCTGGTTCACCCGCTGCCCGGTGCCCACCGCGACCGGTATCGCCGCCGACCAGGGCTGGCTGGCACGGGAGTTCGCCGCGGACGGGATCGCCGTCCGCTCGCTCCAGGACGCCCCGCCGGAGGTGGCCGCCGACCACCACTACACCCACGCGCTCACCGGGCTCTTCCGCGAGGGCGGCAACGTCCCCGCGCTGTGGGCCCGTTCGCGCGGTGAGGCGACCAGGCTGATCGGGTTGACCTGGATCGAGGAGCGACAGGTCGTCCTGGTTCGGGCGGGGAGCGGCATCAGTGAGCCCGGGCAGCTGCGCGGGCTGAGGCTGGCGGTTCCACATCATGGGATCGGCATCGACTTCTGGCGTGCCATGGCCCTGGCCGGCTTCCGGGGCGCCCTGGCGCTCGCGGGTCTCGGACTGGAGGACGCCGAGCTGGTCGACGTGCCGGCCGTCCCGGGCGGCGGACAGTGGTCCGCCGAGCTGTCCGCATTGCGAGACGGCCTGGTGGACGCCGTGTACGTGAAGGGGGCGCTGGCCGTCGAGGCGGCCCGCCGGATCGGCGCGGAGGTGGCGGTGGAGCTGGACGCGGCTCCGGACCGCCGGGCCCGGGTCAACAACGGCACGCCCCGGCCGGTCACCGTCCACCAGCGGCTGCTGGACGAGCACCCGGAGCTGGTCGCCCGCTTCCTGGCGGTCCTGCTGGAGGCCGCCGACTGGGCCGCCGAGCGTCCGGTGGAGGTGGCCAGGATCCTCCAGGCCGAGACCGGCGCGGGTGCGGAGGGCGTCGAGGGCGCCTATGCGGCGGGCAGTCATCGCACGCTGCACCTGGACCTCTCGGAGGAGCGGCTGGGGCTGCTGGCCCAGCAGGAACGTTTCCTCGCCGGGCAGGGCTTCCTCGCCTCACCGGTCGACATCCGTGCCTGGGCCGACCCGGAGCCGCTCCGCGCCGCGCGCGACCTGCTGCGCGGTCGGCGGGCTGCGGGCGGTGGGCAAGTGGCGAGCGTGTCCGGCTGACCGTCCGCTCGTTCGTCCGGCCAGCCGGCAGTGTCAGTCGACTGCGCCAGTCAGCCTTGCCGGTCGGTGGCGTCGGTTGGTGCTGCCCGACGCCGCCCGTTGCCGTCCGAGGCCGCTCGGCGGAGTTCGGCGGAGTTCGGCGAACAACTTTCAGCGAACAGATTTCAGATAACAGAGTTCAGCGAACAACTTTCGAAAGTTGTCAGTTGTCATCTGTCACCCGTTTTGGAGACCCCGTGAACACCGCCCGCCTCGCCCTCGCCGCCACCGCGCTGCTCGCCACCGCCGTCCTGGCCGCCTGCGGCTCGTCCGCCGACGGGGGCAGCGCCACCGCCGCAGGCGGGGCCGGCGGCAAGGCCGACGCCGTGCTCCGCCTGCCCGACCCCGGGAACAACGGGTTCCTCGCCCGTGGCAAGAAGGACGGCTCGCTGGACCGGGCCCTGGCGGCCGTCCACGCCAAGGTGGCCTGGACCGGCAGTGCGGGCCCCTTCGCCCCCGCCGCGCAGGCCCTGTCCGCCGACCAGCTCGACGTCGCCCAGGGGTCGATCACCTCGGCCGTCGCCGCGCTCGCCCAGAAGCCCGGCTTCAAGCTGTTCGCCCAGACCGCCCCCGACGGCGTCGGCGAGGGCATCCTGGTCAAGAACGACTCGCCCATCAAGACCGTGCAGGATCTCGTCGGCAAGAAGGTCGCCGTCTCCCAGGGCGGCACCAGCGAGTACCTCCTGCTCAAGGCGCTGGAGAAGAACGGCGTCCCGGCCGACCAGGTCCAGCGGGTCTACCTGCGCGCCGACCAGACCTCGGGAGTCTTCAACTCCGGCCAGGTGGACGCCTGGGCCACCTGGAACACCTTCTCCACGCCCACCATCGCCAACGCCGGCGCGCACTTCCTGGTCGACGGCAAGGCGATCGGGTCCGACAACTACGCGGTCTGGGCGGTGCGCAACGGCTTCGCCGACAAGCACCCTGACGTGGTCAAGACCTTCTACGCCTACCTGCGCGACAACGGCGCCAAGGAGAAGGCCGATCCGGCCGCCTACCTCAACGTCTTCACCGATTCCGGCCCGACCGCCGTCACCCCGGCCGAGAAGGACGTCGCGGTGAACGTCAGCCGGCAGGCCACCCCGGCCGATGCCATCTCGGTGGCCGACACCGCCCGCTTCGGCACCGTCGCCCAGTTCTTCGCCGACCAGAAGGTGACCAAGCAACTGGTCGACGTCAAGCCGTACCTGATCGACATCGACACCTTCGGCGGTGGTACCAAGTGACCGTGCTCGCAAGGGAACAGGATTCCGAGGGCACCCGGGCCGCCCGGGCCGCAGGCCTGGTCACGCCGCGTGCCCAGCTCCGACGGCCCCGCCCGCGCGCCCTCGCCGTGCTGCTGCGTACGCTCGGTCCGCTGGCGCTGCTCGGCGGCTGGGCGCTCGCCTCCGCCACCGGCGCGCTCACCCAGGACGTGCTCGCCTCACCGGCCCAGGTCGCCGAAGCGGTCGGCGAGTTGTGGGGCAACGGTCAGCTGATCGACGCCCTCACCGTGTCGCTCACCCGGGCCGGACTCGGACTGCTGCTCGGTTCCACCACGGGACTGGTGCTCGGTGTGGTGACCGGATTCACCCGCCTCGGCGAGGAACTGCTCGACTCCGCGATCCAAGTCCTGCGCACCGTACCGTTCCTGGCGCTCGTCCCGCTCTTCATGGTGTGGTTCGGCATCACCGAGACCGCGAAGATCGCCCTGATCGGGGTGGCCACCAGCTTCCCGATGTACGTCTCCGCCTCGGGCGGGGTCCGCAACACCGACCGCAAGCTGGTGGAGGCGATGCGCAGCTTCGGCCTGGGCCGCTGGGCGATCGTACGGACGGTCGTGCTGCCCGGGGCGCTACCCTCCCTGCTGTCCGGCCTGCGGCTCTCCATGACGCTCAGCGTGATCGCCCTGATCGCCGCCGAGGAGATCAACTCCACCGAGGGCATCGGCTACTTGATGGCCCAGGCCCAGAACTACTCGCGCACCGACGTGCTCGCCGTCTGCATCCTGATCTACGGTCTGCTCGGCCTCGCCGCCGACGGCATCGTCCGGATCCTGGAACGGCTGCTGATGCCGTGGCGCCGCGCCGTCCGAGGAGCCGCCCGATGACCGCCCCCACCGACTCGGCCTCCGCCCCGGCATCGACCGTGAGCACCGCCGTGAGCACCGCCGCGAGCGCCACGGAAGCCGCCGCCGTGACTGTCGTCGCGACGACCGAAGACACGGCCTCCGCCGTCCATCTGCGCGGCCTGCGCCGGGTGTTCGGCACCAGGGCCGTACTCGACGGCGTCGACCTGTCCATCGCCCGGGGTGAGTTCGTCGCCCTGCTCGGCGCCAGCGGTACCGGGAAGACCACCCTGCTGCGGATCCTCGGCGCGCTGGACCAGGCCGACGGGGGCACCGTGCTGGTGCCGCCGGTCCGCACGGTGGTATTCCAAGAGCCCCGACTCGTCCCCTCCAAGCGGGTGTTGGCCAATGTCACGGTCGGTCTGCCGCGCGGCGCGGCGACCCGGGAGACCGGATTGAAGGCACTCGCCGAGGTGGGCCTGGAGCGGCACGCCGAGGACTGGCCGGCCACCCTCTCGGGCGGCGAGGCACAGCGCGTCGCACTGGCCAGGGCGCTCGTGCGCGAACCGCAACTCCTGCTCCTGGATGAACCGTTCGCGGCACTGGACGCCCTGACCAGGCTGCGGATGCAGGACCTGGTCGGCGACCTCGTCCGCCGCCACCGCCCCGCCGTGCTGCTGGTCACCCATGACGTGGACGAGGCCGTCCGGCTCGCCGACCGCGTCGCCGTACTGCGTGACGGTCTGCTGGTCCGGGACGAGACCGTCGGTGTCGAACGCCCCCGGGACCCGGCCGACCCCGCCTTCGCCGACCTGCGCCGCCGACTGCTCGCCGACCTCGGCGTCCACTGAACCGGCGCTCCGCCACGCCGCCACCGCTCCACCACTCCACCGCTCCACCGCTCGACCACTCCACCGCTCGACCGCTCAACCCTTCCCGCAACACCACCGCACGTCTCCCGCACGAGCCCTTACGCACCACCGGAGTTGACCAGATGACCGTCACCCTCGGCGTCCACGCCAGCAATCCCACGCTCTACTACCTCGCCCGGTTGCCCTACCTGGACGAGGAGTTGGCCCCGCTCGGGGAGAGCGGCGCGTTCCACCACTACACCGACGGGACTCGTACCGGCGAGCTGCTCGCCGACGGCACCATCGACTTCGGCGGCACCGGCTCGACCCCGCCGATCACCGCCCAGGCGGCCGGCCACGACCTGGTGTACGCGGTGGTCTCCGCGCCCCGCCCCGACCACGGCGCACTGCTCGTCCTGGACGGTGGACCGGTCCGTACGGTCGCCGACCTCAAGGGCGGCACCGTCGTACTGGGCGTCGGCTCCTGGCAGACCCACCTGCTTGCCAAGGCCCTGGACGCGCACGGGCTTTCGTACGGTGGGGACGTTATACCGGCGCGGCCGGTGGCGGGGGAGGACCAGGCCCGGAGGCTGCGTGAGGGCGAGATCGCGGGCTGGATCGCCCAGGGCGCCGAGCTCGCCGCGGCCCGTCGCAGTGGCGAGTTCCGCGCGCTGGTCCGCACCGGGGACGTCATCACCGACCGCTCGGTCTTCTTCACCCGCCGGGACTTCGCCACCGACCGGCCCGAGGTGGTCGCCGCGATCACGACCGCGCTGCGCCGGGCGGACGCCTGGGTGGCCGCCCATCCGGCCGAGGCGGCCGCGATCGCGGCCCGGGAGCTGGGCGGAACGGCCGCCGACTGGCGTGCCGCGCTCGTCGCACTGCCCTGGCAACTGGAGCCGGCCACCGACGCGTTCGTGGCCGAGCAGCAGGAGGCGGCGGACATCTTCCACCGGGTCGGCTTCATCGACCGCGCGCTGACCGTCGCCGACGCCCAACTGTCCGCTCTGGAGGCCCCGGTGGCCGCCGCACTCGGGAAGGACCGCTGAGCCGTGGCCTCCGAAGTCCTCTGGTACATCATCCCGCGCGAAGGGCACTACCCCTGGGAGCCGTCCGGCCGACGCCCGGTCGACCTGCGGTACCTGCAGCAACTCGCCGGCAGTGTCGAGCGATTGGGCTACACCGGCGCGCTGCTCGCCACCGACCTGTACGACGTCTGGACGCTCGGCAGCGCGCTCGCCGCGGCCACCGGGCCGGCCTTCAAGCCGCTGCTGGCGGTCCACCCCGGACTGGTCTCGCCCACCCTGCTCGCCAAGATGGCGCTCAGTTTCGACCACCTGCACGGCGGGCGGCTGCGCTTCAACGTGGTCAACGGCTCCACCGCGCAGCTGCGCGAGTACGGCCTGGACGTCGAGCACGACGACCGCTACCGCCTCAGTGCCGAGTACTGGTCGATCGTCAAGCGCCTCACTGCCGGCGAAGTCTTCGACCACGAGGGCGAGTTCTACCGGTTGAAGAACGCGGGTGCGAGCCTGCGCGAGCTCACCCCGAAGCAGCCCGGTGGCATCCCGCTCTGGTTCGGCGGCAGCTCGCCGGCCGGCATCGAGATGGCCGCCCAGCACGTGGACGTCTACCTGACCTGGGGTGAGCCGCCGCACCTGCTCAAGGAGAAGCTCGACCTGGTCCGCGAACGCGCCGCCGCGCACGGACGGAGCCTGCGGATCGGGCTGCGGCTGCACCTGATCGTCCGGGACACCGAGGAGGAGGCCTGGGCCGCCGCCGACCGGTTGCTGGACGTGACGAGCGAGGCGACGTATGCCCGGCAGCTGGGATCCGCCGAGGGGGAGGACGGCGTCGGGTGGCAGCGCCAGTTCCGCCAGCACGGCGGAAGGGTCCCGGCGCGTGCCCGGGAGCTGGAGGCCTACCCCAATCTCTGGCCGGGCATGAGCCTGTTCCGGCCCGGTCCGGGGACGGCGGTGGTCGGCTCGACGGCCCAGGTGGTCGAGCGGTTGAAGGAGTTCGAGGCGCTGGGCGTCGACACCTTCATCCTCTCCGGGAACCCGCTGCTGGAGGAGGCCCACCGGGTAGCGGAAACGGTTCTTCCGGCCTTGGGCATCCGCCGCTGACAGTCGACAGGTGACAGCCGACGGGTGGCGGATGACAGATGTCGACGAACAGATAACAGCTGACAGATTTCGAAATCTGTCAGCTGTTATCCGTCACCCGTCACCGTCACCCGTCACCCGTCACCCGTCACCCGTCACCCGTCACCCGTCGCTGTGCCCCGTCACCCCAACCCCGTTCCCGTCACGCGCTCAGTTGGTCGATCTCGGCCAGCTGCTCCTCCGTCAGCGGCCCGCCGGCCAGTGCGTCGAGGTTCTGGTCCAGCTGGTCCACGCTGCTCGCACCGATGATCACCGACACCACCCGGGGGTCCCGCAGCACCCAGCACAGGGCGAGCTGGGCCAGCGTCTGTCCGCGCTCCTCGGCGACCTTGTTCAGTGCCCGCAGCTGGTCCAGCTTCGACTCGGTCAGCACCTCCTCGGTCAGGAACTTCCCCACCGACATGCGCGAGCCGGCCGGGACCCGGCCCGAGAGGTACCGGTCCGTCAGCAGTCCCTGGGCGAGCGGCGAATAGGCGATCAGGCTGGTCCGGGTGTCGCCCACCGCCTCCAGCACACCGCCCTCCTCCACGTTCCGGTTGAGGATCGAGTACGCCGACTGGTTCAGCAGCACCGGCGTCCCGAGCTCACGCAGGATCGCCACGGCCTCCCGGTGCTGCTCCGCCGGGTAGTTGGAGATCGCCGCGTACAGGGCCTTGCCCGAGCGCACCGCGCTGTCCAGCGCCCCCATCGTCTCCTCGATCGGGGTGTCCGGGTCGTAGCGGTGCGAGTAGAAGACGTCGACGTAGTCCAGCCCCATCCGGCCCAGCGACTGGTCCAGGCTGGCCAGCAGGTACTTGCGGCTGCCGCCGTTCCCGTACGGGCCGGGCCACATGTCCCAGCCCGCCTTGGTGGCGATGAACAGCTCGTCGCGGTACGGCCGGAAGTCCTGCGCGAACAGGTAGCCGAAGTTGCGCTCCGCACTGCCGTACGGCGGCCCGTAGTTGTTCGCCAGGTCGAAGTGGGTGACGCCCCGGTCGAAGGCCCGGCGCAGCACCGCCCGCTGCACCTCCAGCGGCTGGGCGTCACCGAAGTTGTGCCAGAGCCCCAGTGAGACGGCGGGCAGCTGAACTCCGCTGCGGCCGGCCTTCCGGTAGGTCATCGAGGCATAGCGGTCATCCGCGGCGAGGTAGCTCATGCCGGACATCTTGCCAGTCGGCCCCGCCCGATCAAGCCCCTGGGAGTGTCTTGCCCCGCCTCCCTCCGCTGCTTATCCTCGCGGAGGACCAGGTGGGACGGCGCGGGGCCGGGTGCGGCCGCGCGCGGACGAGGCGGAGGGGGAGCGTGATGGCAGTCCGGACCGTAGCGGCCGAGGCCACCGTGACCGTCGTGCCCCGCTGTTGTCGCCGTCACCGCCTCAGCACCGTGCGCTGACGCCGCCCGCGGGCCGCCAGGCCCGCCCCGGTCCACCTCCGGTGCTGCCCGTCCGAGCGCAGCGCCGCCGTACCGCGCCTCCGCCGGTGCCACGCCCACCCTGTCGCGGACTCCCCGTCACGGGATCCCCACTGCGGGCTCCTCACCCCGCGCGTCCCGCACCCGCAGCGCCCCGGACGGCCCAGCGCCGTTCCGTCGTCCGACCACCGAGCGCCCCTAGGAGATCGCCGTGCGGTTCACCGTCTCGTCCCTCGTCGCCAATGCCCCCGATCCCGTCACCGGCATCCACCGCACCCCGCAGCAGAAGCTGTGGAACGTGGTCGACCAGGCCGTCCTCGCCGAGCAACTCGGCTACGACGGCTACGGGGTGGGGGAGCGGCACGGCGAGCCGTTCCTCTCCCCGGCGCCTCCCGTGCTGCTGAGTGCGATCGCCGCCCGCACCAGCACCATCCGGCTGTTCACCACGGTGACGGTGCTCAGCATCCTGGACCCGGTCCGGGTCGCCGAGGACTACGCGATGCTCGACCAACTCTCCGGGGGTCGGATCGAGTTGATCATCGGCAAGGGCAACGACCCGCGCCACTTCGGACTGTTCGGCCTCCCCGAGGAGCGTCAGTGGGAGGCGCTCGCCGAGAACTACGGTCTGCTGCACCGGCTCTGGCGGGAGGAGAAGGTGACGTGGCGGGGCTCGACCCGTCCGCCGCTCACGGAGGCCACGGTGTCGCCGCGCCCGCTCCAGGATCCGATCCCGGTCTGGCACGGCAGTGCGACCAGTACCCGTTCGACCGACCTCGCCGCCCGCTACGGGGATCCGCTGTTCTCCGCCAACTCCTTCCATCCGCTGGCCAAGTACCGGGCCCTGGTGGAGGACTACCGCGAGCGCTGGGAGCACTACGGCCGCGATCCGAAGGAGGCCCGGGTGGGCGCGGGCTTCGGCGGACTGTACGTCGCCAAGCGTTCGCAGGACGCGGTGGAGGGCTACCGGCCGTACTGGGAGGCCATGGTCAACTCGGCCGCGGGCAAGCACAACAACTCGCCGTTCCGTTCACTGGAGGACGCGCTGGAGGAGGGTTCGGCCTTGGTCGGCAGCCCGCAACAGGTGGTCGAGAAGATCCACCGCTACCACGAGGCCTTCGGCAACGAGGTGGTCGGGATCGGGGTCGATGCGCTCACCGAGGAGGTGCAACGGGAGCAACTGGAGTTGTTCGCGGCCGAGGTGGCACCGGTGATCCGGCGCGAACTGCCCTGAGCGCCCGCCCGCGCAGGGCGCCGCGCACTCCCTACGCGGCGTGACGCCCGACACCGTGCGTAACGTGACGCGCGCCACCGGGTCGGGCCGAATGGCGGTGGCCGGCGCGGGGGATGACGAACGGTCGAGGGGCCGTGGCCGCCGGGGGGCGGCGCACGGCCCTCGGTCTTTCCCTCCTCCTCCGCCGGAGACGTCCGAACTCCGCCGGAGACGCCCGAAGGCGCCCAAAGGCGCCCGAAAGGCGCCCGAAGCCGGCCCCGCCCCTGGCGGCACCGCGCCCACCCCTGGTCCCACTCCCCGTGCCGGAGAAACCCCTTCCCTCTGTACCTACTGGTATGTACAGTGGAGTCATGACCACCCAGGACCGCCTCATCGAGAGCACCCAGGCCCTCCTCTGGGAGCGCGGCTACGTCGGCACCAGTCCGAAGGCCATCCAGCAGCGCTCCGGAGTCGGCCAGGGCAGCATGTACCACCACTTCGACGGCAAGCCCGACCTGGCCGCCGCCGCCCTGCGCCGCAGCGCCGAGCAGCTGCGGGGCATCGCCGAGGCCGACCTCGCCGCCCCGGGCACCGCGTACGACCGGATCGCCGCCTACCTGCACCGCGACCGCGAGGTGCTGCGCGGCTGCCGGATCGGCCGGATGGCCCAGGATCCTGACGTGGTCGCGGACCCGCAGCTGCGGGCCCCCGTCGAGGAGACCTTCGACTGGCTGCGCGGCCGGATCGCCGAGCTGGTCGCCGAGGGCCAGGCGCACGGCGAGTTCGCCGCCGGCCTCGACCCGGCGGACACCGCCGCGGCCGTGGTCGCCGTCGTCCAGGGCGGCTACGTCCTGGCCCGCGCCGCGGACAGCGCCGCCCCCTTCGAACAGGCCGTCCGCGGCGCCCTCGGCCTGCTGGGCGCCCACCGTCGGGCCTGACCGGAGACGGCGACTCGGCGACCGACACCCGCCCCCCGACCCAGGGAGCCCACCGTGCACGCCATGCAGTACGAGATCACCCTCCCCGCCGACTACGACATGTCCGTCATCCGTCGGCGCGTGGCCGACAAGGGCCACCTGCTGGACACCCACCCCGGCCTCGGCCTCAAGGCGTACCTGGTCCGCGAACGCGGCCAGGACGGCTCGCCGGTCAACCAGTACGCGCCGTTCTACCTCTGGCGCACCGCCGAAGGCATGAACCGGTTCCTCTGGGGCCCGGGCTTCCGTGGCCTGAGCGCCGACTTCGGCCGCCCGGTCGTCCGCCACTGGCTCGGCGCGGGCCTGGCCGAAGGCGACCGGACGGAGGCCCCGAGCACCGCCACGCGTACGGTCGTCCGGCTCCCGGAGAGCGCCGACCCGGCCGAGGCCGTCGAGCGGGCCCTCGCCGAGCTCCCGGCACACCCGTCGAACCCCGCCCTGCACACCGCGGCCGTCGCCGTGGACCCGAGCCGCTGGGAACTGCTCAGCCTCGCCCTGTGGTCCGGCCCCGCCCCGGACGACGCGCCCGGCACCCGCTTCCGGGTGCTGCACCTGTCCCGCCCCGAACTCGACCGGCTGCCGGCCGGCCGCCACTGGTGAAAGGTCCCCTCACCGCGATGCCCGCCACGATCCCCACCACCGCCACCACCGCGCCCAGCGCTAACGCCCCCACAGCCCCCACCGCCCCCAGCGCCATCGCCCCCGCCGACCTCACACCGGCGCCGCTCGACCGCGAAGCCGGCTACGCCCTGCTCGCCGAGCTCGCCGGTCCGGCCGCCGCAGGCACCCTCGGCGGCCTGGACGCGCTCGCCCCCGGCTTCGCCGACTGGATCGTCACCAGCCTCTTCGGCGGCACCTACCAGCGCCCCGGCCTCGCCCTGCGCGACCGCCAGATCGCCAACCTGGCCGCGCTCACCGCCCTCGGCGGGGTCGAGCCGCAGCTCGCCGACCACGTGCGCAACAGCCTGCGGATCGGGATGAGCCGCGAGGAGATCACCGAGGTGATCGTCCACCTGGCCCCGTACGTCGGCCTGCCCAAGGCCCTGGCCGGCCTCCGGGTCGCCACCGCCACCTTCGCGGCGTCCGCAGCCCCGGCATCCGACGTGCCGACTCCCGAAGCAACTCCAGATGCCCCGACGGCCGACGCTCCCGCAGCCGACGCTCCCGTGACCGGCGCCTCCGTGACCGACGCCTCGGCGGAGGGCGCGGCATGACCGCCACCCGCACCGTGCGCACCGTCCTGGGCGACCTCGCCCCCGACGAGCTGGGCGTCACCGACTCCCACGACCACCTCTTCATCCGCAGCCCCCTGCTCCCCGGTCAGGAGCTGGACGACCCGGTTGCCGCCGAGGCGGTGCTGCGCGAGTACGCCGCGGCCGGCGGCCGCTCCTTCGTCCAGTGGACCCCGCAGGGCATGGGGCGCGGCGCGGGCTCCCTCGCCGCGCTGTCCCGCGCGACCGGCGTCCACGTGGTCGCCGCCACCGGCGCGCACCAGGCGGTCCACTACCCCGAGGACCGGTTCCCCGCCGCGTCGGCCGACCTCGCCGAGCACTTCGTCACCGAGCTCGTCACCGGGCTCCCCGGCGCCCCCGAGGGCGTCCGGGCCGGCCTGATCAAGATCGCCGACGACGCGGGCCCGCTGACCGGGCACACCCGCCGGACGACGGCCGCCGCGGCCGAGGCGCACCACGCCACCGGCGCCCCGATCGCCGTCCACCTCGAACCCGAGGGCGACCCGCACGGCGTCCTGGACCGGCTGCACGGGCGGCACGGCGTCGACCCCGACCGGATCCTCCTCGGCCACCTCACCCGCTTCACCGACCGGTCGCTGCACCGCAGCCTCGCCGCCGAGGGGGCGTTCCTCGCCCTGGACAGCCCCTCGCGGATAGGCCACCCCGCCGACCTCCAGGCCTTCGAGGTGATCGCCGACCTGGTCGAGGCGGGCCACGCCCACCGGCTCCTGCTCGGCGCCGACACCACCACCCGGAGGGCCCGTGAGGTCGGCGGCCCCACCCGGCTGCTCACCGACCTCGCCCCGCGACTGGCCCGCACCTTCGGGCCCGAGCTGTGCGACCTGCTACTGGTCACCAACCCGGCGGCCGCCCTCGCCACGGAGTGGCGCACCCCCTGAGGCGCACCCACCGAGGCACCCCGGGGCACCCTCCCGAGAGACCCCCTGACGCGGTCCCTCGTGTGGCCGAGTCCGTCCGCCGGGGTTTGAATCCGAAGAGCCCCTGTCCGGACCACGCCCCAGAGAGGCGGTTCCGACGATGCACTCGTGGCTCGCCCCCGCCCGGCTCGCCGTCGCGGCCTTCCTCGTCGTCGCGCTCTGCTTCTCCGGCTACCACGCGGCGACGGACGGCTCCGGGGTGGTGAACTTCCTCAGCTACTTCACCACCCTCGCCAACCTCGCCGGAGCGGCCGTCCTCGGCTACGGCGGCTGGGCCGGGCTGACCGGCCGCCGGCCCGTGCCGGACGCGGTGCGCGGCGCGGTGCTGCTCTACCTGGTGGTCACCGGGTTGGCGTACGGCACGCTGCTGGCGACGTACCCGGCGCCGCTGGTGATCCCGTGGGTGGACGACGTGGTCCACCGCGTGATGCCGCTGCTCGCGCTCGCCGACTGGCTGGTCGACCCGCCCACCCGCACCGTCCGGGCCCGGACGGTGCTCGGCTGGCTCGGGTTCCCGCTGCTCTACGTGGCGTACGCGCTGCTCCGCGGCCACGCCGCGGGCTGGTACCCGTACCCGTTCCTCGACCCCGCCCGACACGGCGGCTACCGCCGGATCGCGGGGGCGTGCTTCCTGCTGGCGGTGGCGTTCCTGCTGCTCGGGGCCGCGCTCGCGGCGGTCGGCAACGCCCTCGCCGCCCACCGCGCCGCCCGGCGGGGCGTGGCCTCGAACGGCCGGCACGCCCGAGCCCGGGCGACCGGCTGAGAGCGGCCGGCTGACGGCCGTCGCCGCCCGCCCGTACGGTGCCGGCCGTGCTGACCATCCGGACCCTCCACCGCCTGAGAACGACGGCGCCTGAGAACGAGGACGCCTGAGAACGAGGACGCCGACGGGGCCCGTGCCCGATGGGGGAGGGCACGGACCCCGCCGGAGACCGGACCGGGGGCTCACATGTGGGTGCCGCCGTCGATCCGGAGCTCGGTGCCGGTGACGAAGGCGCCGTCGTCGGAGGCCAGCATCGCGATCACGCCGGCCACCGTGTCCGGGCCCGCGAAGCCGTGTCCGAGGGCGGGGGAGAGCTTGGCCAGCAGGGTGAAGTCGGCGTCGGCGGGCAGGCCCGGGTTGTTGGTCATGCCGCTGTCGATGCTGCCCGGTGCGACGCAGACCGCGCGCAGGCCCTGCTTCGAGTACTCCGAGGCGATCGCGTGGGTGAAGGACTGGATGCCGCCCTTGGTCGCGGCGTACGCGGCCATGTAGGGGTGGGCGAAGCTCGCGGAGGTGGAGGAGAAGTTGACCACCACGCCCTTGCCGGTGGCGAGCAGCGCGGGGAGCGCCTCGCGGGTCATCAGGAAGGTGCCGGTCAGGTTCACCGCGAGGAGCTTGTTCCAGAACTCCAGGGTGGTTTCGTGGGTGTGCGAGGAACGGAGGATGCCGGCCGCGTTGACCAGGACGTCCAGACCGCCCAGGCCCGCGACGGCCTCGGCGACGCCCGCCACCACGGCGGCCTCGTCCGAGATGTCCAGGACCTGGATCGTCAGGCGGTCGGCGGTGCCCTCGGCGGTCGCGCGGTCCAGGGTCTTCTTCAGGCCGTCCTCGTTGACGTCGACGGCGACGACCTTCCCGCCCTCGGCGAGGATCCGGTGCACGGTCGCCTGGCCGATGCCAGATCCGCCGCCGGTGATCAGGACGTTCCGTCCGCTGAAGCGCTCCATGGTGGTACTCCTTCGTTCGTGGTCTCTCGACCTCAAGAGACACGGTACGCCCATGTGGCACGTTGTGCCAAGAAGTCTCGATGTGCCACCTGGGCGCGATGCGTCGGGACCGTGATCGCTTGCGTACGCTGACCCCTGTGACCGGACGCCCGACCCTGACCCAGCGCCGCCGTGACGCCACCCGGCTGGAGATCGCCCGCACCGCCGCCGCGCTCTTCGCCGAGCAGGGCGCCGAGGAGACCACCGCTGAGGAGATCGCCGCCGCCGCGGGCATCTCGCTGCGCACCTTCTACCGCTACTTCTCCGTCAAGGAGGACGCCGTCGCCCCGCTGCTGGCGGCGGGCGGGCAGCGCTGGGTGGACCTGCTGGCCGAGAGCCCGGCGGACGTCCCGCTGCGCGAGGCGCTGGAGCGCTCGGCCGTCGAGTCGCTCACCCCGGCCGACGACGCGGCCGTCGAGGCGATGCACTGGACCCGCGACCTGCTGCGCGACCCGCGGCTGGACGGCACCTGGCAGCGGGTCCACGCCGGGTCGGAGGCGCGGCTGCGGGGCGTACTGGCCGCCCGCTGTCCGGACGGCGCCGATCCGCTGGAGGTCCGGCTGGCCGCGGCCGCGGCCACGGCGGCGATCCGGGTGGCCCTGGAGCAGTGGGCCGGCTCCGATGCCGCCGTCACCGGCTCCGGCTCCCCGCAGGACCTCGGCGCCCGCTGCATGCGTGAACTCACGGCGGGGCTGCGCCTGTGGGCCCGGCCGGCGGGGGAGTAGCGACCCGGCGGTGAGCAGGTGACGGCGAGCAGGTGACAGCTAACAGGTGACGGATAACAGAAGGCGGCGAACAGATGACAGAGAACAACTTTCGAAATCTGTTATCTGTTATCCGTTCGCTGTTATCTGTTATCTGAAAGTTGAACTCTGTCATCTGTTCGCCGCCTGCCCACAGCCCCCGATCAGCTTCCTCCCAGCTCCCGCTAGGGTTGGTGCGCGCGCCCCGGTGGGGGAACCGGGGTGACCTCCTCGGATGTCCCTGAGCGGAGGGGCGGGAGTTCGAGGCGTGGGAGCAACTGGAACATGGGTCTGACGAGCCACAAGGTGCTGGCACTGGCCGTGCTGATGGCGGTCGTGGTGATGGTCGGCACGGTCTGGCTCTGGCCCAGACTCGCCCGGAAGAGCTGGCAGGCGGTGCTCGGCCGGATCGGCGCGCTGCTCGCGACCCAGCTGGCGGTGCTCGCCGCGCTGGGGCTGGTGGCGAACAACTACTTCGCCTTCTACAGCAGTTGGGACGACCTGATGGGCACGGGCAGCACCGGCCCGGTCGTCATCCACAACAAGGCGGACGCCTCCGGCCGACTGCTGGTCGAGACCATAGGCCAGGCGTCGGTCAAGGGCGGCGGCGCGATGGGCCGTGAGCCCAGCCAGTCCGGCGAGATCCGCAAGGTCCGGATCGACGGCAAGGAGAGCCGGCTGTCGACCGAGGGCTTCGTCTACCTGCCACCGCAGTACTTCCAGCCCGAGTACGCGCAGAAGCAGTTCCCGGCCGTGATCGTCAGCACCGGATTCCCAGGAATCGCCGAGAACCTGATCACCCGCTTCAACTACCCGGGCGCCGCGCTCAAGCTGCTGCAGGAGGGCCGGATGCAGCCGACCGTCATGGTCCTGATGCGCCCCTCGCCCGCCCTGCCGCAGGACACCGAGTGCGAGGACATCCCGGGCGGCGCCCAGTCCGACACGTACTTCACCAAGGACGTCCCGTCGGCGATCCAGGCCAGCTACCGGGTCTCGGCCGACCCCCGGGCCTGGGCCTTCATGGGCAACTCCACCGGTGGCTACTGCGCGCTCAAGCTGGCCATGCGCCACCCGGACGTCTTCCCGACCGCCGTGTCCCTGTCCGGGTACTACGAGGCGGCCGACGACCCGACCACCGGCGACCTCTTCGGCGGCAGCAGGCAGCGCCGCGACGAGGCCGACCTGATGTGGCGGTTGAAGAACCTGCCGCAGCCGGACGTCTCCGTGCTGCTTGCCGGCACCAAGAAGGGCGACGGCAACTACAAGCACGACACCGAGGCGTTCATCGACGCCGCGAGGAGCCCGATGAAGGTCTCCTACAGCATGCTCGAGAACGGCGGCCACAACTTCGAGACCTGGAGCGCCCTGCTGCCGTCCTCGCTGGAGTGGCTGTCCCAGCACCTCAAGGTCCCGAACCAGCCGGGCCACCCGGGCCAGACCGTCTGACGGCGCCGCCCGCGGAACGCACCGAACCCCCGGAGGCTCCCGGGGGTTCGGTCCATTCCGGCGCCGGTCAGGCGACCCGCTCCAGCGTCCCGGTGTGCAGCTGGCCGACCCGGCCGCCCTCGCCCTCGAAGGTCCAGAAGGCCCGTACGGTCAGCGCGTTGAGGTCCATCACGTGACTGACGGTGATCCCGCTCTGTTCCGTCCAGCTGATGAAGTAGATCTCCGGCGCGACCTCGGCGACGTGCAGCCGCACGTCCTCCCACTGGCCCGCCGACTCACCGAGGCCCTCCCAGCGCAGCCGGGTGCCGTCGGCCGAGTAGGAGTTGCGGAAGGCCGCGCCGTTGTCGGCCCGGAAGACGTAGGTACGGCCGGCGAAGGCGGGCAGGGGCGCGGTCATGGTGGGGCGGAACCTCTTCTCTGGAACGGGGGACGGGTCGTACGGCTCCGGCCGGTGCTCTTGTGCACCGCGGAAAATCCCAGGGCTCCAATTTATCCGATGGGGCGGACTCGGGCGGCTCCACGCCACGGCGGTCACGCACGGTCCGCCACCGCCGCGCCGCGCACCGTGTGCGACCGGCGACCCGGGCGGGCCCGGCGGGACCGTGGGCCGGAGTCTGCTCCAGTGATCAACTCGGCCGCCACGCAGCGTCGTTGATCGACACCACTGTGAGCTGCGCGACAACCTGCTTGATCAGGTTGTCCGTCCACGGACGGCCTGCCTAGCCTGCAGTCGTCGTCCGCTGTCGCGGACCCCGCCGCCGGGACGCCGAGTCCCGTCCACCCGCCGGCGAGTACCCGAGCACCACAGCGGACGGGAGCGGGGGAACCAAGGTCAGCGCCCGGCCCGTACGCACCAGCGTGCGGGGCGTGGCTAGGGGTGAAGCCGCTCCACAGGCGGCCGGGCAACTGCAGCCCGAATCCGACAGCTCACCTCGCAGGCGTGGCAGAGGATCCCCATGCACCAGCCTGCCCGGCGCCGTCGCGCGCCCCGCCACGCCCGTCCGTCCCACCGCGGCCGCAACACCGCCCTCGCCACGACCGGGGCGCTCGCCATCACCGGCGCCGGCCTGCTCGGCCTGCCGTCCGTCTCCGGCGCCCAGGCCGCCACCGGCCCGACCGTCACCCAGGACCGGCTCGCCCCCGCCACCATGATCGCCGGCAGGGCCGGCACCGCCTCGCTGGCCCTGCACTCCTCGTCCTGCTTCACCGCCAAGACCGTCGGCGTCGGCGTCCGTGACGCGCGCGGCACCAACCTGGACTTCCCTGGCAACGCGAGCAACGTGCAGATCTGCCCCGGCGGACTCACCTACACCAGCGCCGCCCGCACCCTGGCCGCCGGGACGTACACCCAGTTCGGCTTCTGGCAGGACCTCGGCGGCGCCTGGCACAACCTGCCTTCGCAGCAGCTGGTGGTCTCGGCCACGGGTACGCCCACGCCGACCCCGTCCCCGACCCCGTCCCCGACGGCGACCGCGACCCCGACGGCGACCGCGTCCCCGACGGCGACCGCGACCCCGACGGCGAAGCCCACCGTAACTCCGACCGCGACTGCGACCCCGACCGCGACGCCGACCCCCACCGCCACGGCCACCCCGACGACCCCCGCGCCGTCCTCCCCGATCGCCGGCAAGTCGCTGACCTGGTCCGACGAGTTCAACGGCCCGATCAACTGGGGCCAGCGCTGGGTCGGCGACAAGAGCACCTCCTACAAGTACGGGAACCACAACCCGGACGACAACAAGCTCGACTGGCTGAACAAGAACAACGTCACCGTCGCGAACGGCGTCGCCACCTTCACGGCCACCCCGGGCGGGCCGACGCTGGAGAACGGCAAGCAGTCCTGGAACACCGGCTTCCTGACCACCGAGGGCTCGGCCGAGGGCTTCCAGGTCAAGACCGGCGACTACGCCGAGACCCGGGTCAAGCTGCCCGCCGGCACCGGCGCCTGGCCCGCCCTGTGGACCTGGAAGAACGGCAACGGGGAGATCGACTCCTTCGAGTACCACCCCGACAACCCGAACCTGCTGGAGCTGACCAACCACGTCAACCCCGGCAACCCCGACTACTACACCGACGCGAGCGCCGTCGGCACCGACCAGTGGGTGACCATCGGCACCTACTACGGCGCCAACTCGGTGGACTGGTACGTCAACGGCGTCAAGGTGTTCTCGGACGGCAAGGGCGTCGGGGCCAACTTCTCGGCGTACCTGATCCTCAACCTCTCGGTGAGCGCCGGCAAGTACCACCCGGCGCCGCAGGGGAACACCCCGATCACCATGGCCGCCGACTACGTCCGCGTCTACCGGTAACCACGGCCACCGGTAACCACGTGTACCGGTCACCACGAGCCCGCCCCACTGGTCATCGGACGTCCGGCAGCCGCTCGCCGGCGGCCGATGACCGGTGGGGCGATCCGGTTCGTGAGCCTTAGGCCGTCTCGACGACCCTGATGTCGAATGGCTGCCGGTTGTTCCCCTTGTCCCGGTCGTCCACGCTGTGCACCTCGACCGAGCCGCCGCCGAGCGTGCCCAGCGGCAGGTCGGGGGAGAGGTAGACCGGGACGAGGGCGGTCCTGGTGCGCCCCTCCTTCAGTCCAGGGCCGAAGACGCAGCGCACCTGCCGGCCGTGCTCCGCGACCTCGCAGTCCTCGGGGAAGTACGGGCCCTCGGGGGCGACGCCCTTCGGCAGGGTGACCACCACCGTGAAGGGCGAGGCGGTGGTGTCCGGGCCCCGGTTGGCGATGAGGGCATTGACGGTGGTGGTGCCGCCGGACGGCGCGGGATCCGGGTCGAGCCGGACCACCTCCAGGTCGGAGTCGGACGGCCTGGCGGCCACGGCGGGCAGGATGGACGCCTCGGGCGCGCCCGGCGCGACGACGCCCAGATCCGGTCGCGGCACCGGATGCCGCACCGCCCAGGAGGGCCCGGCGGCCAGTGAGGCCACCGCGCAGCCCGCCGTCACCGCCGCCAGCAATCCGGCCCGGCCGAACCTCCTGCGCCCCGTGCCGCCCCGCGCACCGTGCTGCTCCACGCCGTTCACCCTGTTCCCGTGCTCAGGCGGCCCGCACCGTCGCGGGCCGCGTCCGCACCAGGGTGTCCGAGCCGTGGCCGCGGCAGCGGCGCAACTCGCCCACCGCCACTCGAACGGCGGGCGCCGGCCCTCGTCGTATCTAGCCTTCGCCTGAGGTGGGTTGACGGATCGTCAGGGTGCCAGGACCTGCCCCAGTCGGGCCGCGATCTGGTGCATCACCGGCACCAGTGCGGACGCCCCCGCCTGCTCCTCCAGCGCCCGGATCCGGGCCTCCGGGCCGGAGACGGACAGCGCGGTGGGCGTCGGCGCGCCCGGGACGGCGAGGGCGATGCAGCGGACGCCGATCTCCTGCTCCTGGTCGTCGACCACGTACCCGCGCTCGCGCGCCTCGGCGAGCTGGTCCATCAGCTCCTGCGGGTCGGTGAGGGTGTACTCGGTGTGCGCGGGCAGCGGGTTGGGGCCCAGGACCGCGCGTGCCTCGTCCTCGGGGAGCTGGGCGAGCAGCGCCTTGCCGACGCCCGTGCAGTGCGGCTGGACCCGCCGTCCGACCTCTGTGAACATCCGCATCGAGCGCCGGGACTGCACCTGCCCGACGTACACCACCTCGCCGCCCTCCAGCACCGCCAGGTTGGCGGTCTCGCCGGTGGCCTCCATGAGCTCGGCCAGGTACGGGCGGGCCCAGCTGCCGAGCAGGCGGCCGGCGGTCTCGCCGAGCCGGATCAGCCGGGGGCCGAGGGTGTAGCGGCGGGCGGTGTCCTGGCGGACATAGCCCTGCTGGACGAGGGTACGAACCAGTCGGTGGATGGTCGGCATCGGGAGGCCGGAGCTGGTGGAGAGCTCACTGAGGGTGGCCACGCCGCCCGAGTCGGCCAGCGCCTCCAGGAGTTGGAAGGCGCGCTCGACGGACTGCACGCCGCCGCTCGCGCGGTCGGCGCCTGTCGTCGATGCTGTGTCGGGGGTCGCAACCACCGGCGTTCCCTTCGCTGTCGGGGAGGAGTAGAGTCCCGGCGACCTCTTCAACAAACCGTTGAAATTCTGTATCGCGGAAACTAGTCTCCACCTTACAGAATCGAACCCGCCGACAGGCGGGTAACGATCGAGGAAGTTCCCGAGGAAGTTCCCACCGGAGCTCCCTTCGCCAGGCTCAACCGTCTTAGGAGTGTCCTGCTCATGGCTGCAGCTCAGGGGCCCGTCGGCGCCTCCCCCGCCGCTCCGGTCGTCACTGTCGCCGGACCGCGCGTCCATCGGGCCGAGGAGGTGCTCACCCCGGAGGCGGTCGCCTTCGTGGTGGGCCTGCATCGTGCCTTCGAGGGCCGCCGACAGGAGCTCCTGGCCAGGCGGAAGGGCCGACGGGCGGAGATCGCCCGCGCCGGCATGCTGGACTTCCTCCCCGAGACCGCCGACGTCCGGGCCGGCGACTGGAAGGTCGCCGAGGCGCCGCGCGCCCTCCGGGACCGCCGGGTCGAGATCACCGGCCCCACCGACCGCAAGATGGTCATCAACGCGCTCAACTCCGGGGCGAGGATCTGGCTCGCCGACTTCGAGGACGCCACCTCCCCGACCTGGGAGAACGTGGTCAGCGGCCAGGTCAACCTGATCGACGCCTTCGAGGGCCGGATCGACTTCACCAGCTCGGCCGGCAAGGCCTACGCCCTCAAGCCCGCCGCCGAACTCGCCACCGTCGTGGTCCGCCCGCGCGGCTGGCACCTGGACGAGAACCACCTGCTGGTCGACGGCGTCCCGGTGGCCGGCGCGTTCGTCGACTTCGGCCTGTACTTCTTCCACAACGCGGCCCGACTGATCGCCAAGGGCGCCGAGGACCCCAACTCCGGCCCCTACTTCTACCTGCCGAAGACCGAGAGCCACCTCGAGGCCCGGCTCTGGAACGACGTGTTCACCCACGCCCAGGCCGAGTTGGGCATCCCGCACGGCACCGTCCGGGCCACCGTGCTGATCGAGACCATCACCGCGGCCTTCGAGATGGACGAGATCCTCTACGAGCTGCGCGACCACGCGGCCGGCCTCAACGCCGGGCGCTGGGACTACCTGTTCTCGATCGTCAAGAACTTCCGCGACGCCGGCGAGCACTACATCCTCCCGGACCGCAACAGCGTCACCATGGCCTCGCCGTTCATGGCCGCCTACACCCGGCTGCTGGTGCAGACCTGCCACCAGCGTGGCGCCCACGCGATCGGCGGCATGGCCGCGTTCATCCCCAGCCGCAGGGACCCGGAGGTCAACGCCGCCGCGCTGGAGAAGGTCAAGGCGGACAAGGACCGCGAGGCCGGCAACGGCTTCGACGGCTCCTGGGTCGCCCACCCGGACCTCGTCCCGGTCGCCCGGGCCTCCTTCGACGCGGTGCTCGGCGAGCGGCCCAACCAGAAGGACAACCCGGGCCCCGCCGAGCCGGTCACCGCCGCCGAACTGCTCGACATCGCCGGTGCCGGGGGCACCTGCACCCGGGCCGGACTGCACAACGCCGTCCAGGTCGGCCTTCGCTACATCGAGGCCTGGCTGCGCGGGCTCGGCGCGGTCGGCATCTTCAACATGATGGAGGACGCCGCCACCGCCGAGATCTCGCGCTCGCAGATCTGGCAGTGGATCCACAACGGGGTCGTGCTGTCCGACACCGGCGAGAAGGCCACCGCCGAGCTGGTCCGCACCCTGGTCGCCACCGAACTGGCCGAGCTGCGCGCCGAGTTCGGCGACGAGGCCTACCGGGCCGGCCGCTGGCGCGAGGCCGCCCAGCTCTTCGAACAGGTCGCCCTGGCCGAGGAGTTCGCGGACTTCCTGACCCTCCCCGCGCTTCCCCTGCTGGGCTGAGCACCAATCTATCCGCCGGCGCCACCGCTGCCGCCTGCCGGGCCGTAGCAGTTCCGCCGCCCTTTGCTCCGTTCCGTACGGCGACGAAATCCACCTGTCCTCTCGTCGCCGTGCGGAACGGTCTTTTTCGTTGTACGGCCTTACCCTCCTGAGGAGTTCACCGATGGCACGCATCTTCTTCAACGGCCAGGCGATGGTCGGCGGACCGTTCCACGAGAAGGTCGCCGACGCCCTGATCGGCCCGGCCCGCACCGCGACCGGCTACCGCTTCTTCTCCATCGACCACAGCGGCGGCACGGACGTCTGCCCGGGGCTGCTGGCCGACCCGTCCGTCGGCACCGCGATCGAGGGCGAGCTGTACGAGATCAGCCTGGAGCGCCTGCGGGACGTCATCCTGCCCGGCGAGCCCAGGGAGTTGGAGCTCGGTGTGATCGAGCTGGAGGACGGCTCCGCGTGCTTCTCGATGCTGCTCGCCCGCGGTGAGGTCGAGCGCGGGGTGCACCGCGAGATCACCCACCACGGCGGCTGGCGGGCTTACCTGGCGACGCTGGGGCGCACGGCCTGAGCCGGGCGGGCCGATGGCGGCGACCAGGTGACAACTGACAGAAAACAGAAAACAGATGACAGCGAACAGATAACAGCTGATGAAAGTTGTCAGCTGTCATCTGTTCGCTGTCATCTGTTCGCCGTTTCCCGCCCCGGGCACGCCGCGGCCCCGAACCAAACCCTGGGGTGGGGGGCGGGGTCCGCACCCCCGGACGGGCGGAAGGAGTCCGGGTCACCCACC